>DASWQG010000220.1:0-7148 GCA_036403775.1 Luteimonas sp. | reverse complement strand
GAACTCGACCTCGATCCGGCGACCGTACAGGTCGCCGTCGAAATCGAACAGGTGGGCCTCCAGCAGCGGCTCGTGGCCGCCGATGGTCGGCCGCGTGCCGAAGCTCGCCACCGCCGGCCACGGCGCGTCGCCGACACCGTGCACGCGCGCGGCGAACACGCCCGACAACGGCGGGCGCTTGCGGTCGAAGCGCAGGTTCGCGGTCGGGAAGCCGAGCTTGCGCCCCAGTTGCGTGCCGTGCAGCACGTGGCCGCCGATCGCGTAGGGACGCCCGAGCAGGCGCGCCGCCAGCGCGAGGTCGCCGGCGGCCAGCGCCGCGCGGATCCGGGTGCTCGACACGCGCTCACCGTCCCTCAGCACCGGCTCGATCTGGCCCGCGTCGAACCCGCAGGCGCGGCCGAGGCGGCGCAGCGTCGCGAGGTCGCCGCCGCGGCGGCTGCCGAAGCGGAAGTCCGGGCCGACCCAGACCTCGCGCACCCGCAACCGCTCCACCAGCAACTGCCGCACGAAGCGTTCGGCGCTCATCGCCGCGAACGCCGCGTTGAAGCGCAGCAGGCCGACCACGCCGGCCCCGGCGTCGAACAGGCCGCAGGCCTTGGGCCGCGGCAGCATCAGCCGCGCCGGCACCGGGTGCGCGAACACCTCGCGCGGCAGCGGCTCGAAGCCCAGCGCCACCATCGGCAGCCGCAACGCCCGCGCGCGATCGGCCGCGTGCCGCAGCAGCGCCTGGTGGCCCAGGTGCAGGCCATCGAAGGCGCCGATGCAGGCCACGCTGCCTTGCGGGCACAGCAGCCCGCCTTCGACGTCGCGAAAAAGTGTCTTCATGGGTGTTCCGTGCGAACCCCGCAGTATAGCGGCGGGGTCGGCGGCTGGCCGGTCAATGGCGCAGGTCGCGCGGACGGATGCCCTGCACCCACAGCATCGCGCCATAGGTGGCGGCGCCGGCGCCGACCATCGCCAGCAGGCGCCACAGCCGCTCCCACCAGGGCCAGGTCGTCCACGCGTCCCACATGCCGAGCAGGGCCAGCAGCACCACCGCCATCGCGGCGGCGGCCACCAGCAACTGGCGCAGGAAGCGTCGCCACCCGGGCTGCATCGCATAGACGCCCGCACGCCGCAGGTACCACCACAGCTGCACCGCGTTGAGCCAGCCGGCCAGCCCGATCGCCAGCGCCAGCGCGGCGTGCGCGCCCGGGGTGCGACCCAGCGCTTCCAGCACGTCGCCCCGCGCCGCGGACAGCGCCGCCTGCCCGACCCCGGTGAAGGCCAGCAAGGCGAGCATCAGCAGCACGGTGAACAAGGCATTGCCGAGCACGGCGACCAGCGCCGCCTTCACCGGCGTGCGCGTGTCCTGGCGCGAGTAGAACGCCGGCGCCAGCACCTTCACCAGCAGGAAGGCGGGGATCGCGGTGGCCTGCGCCACCAGGCTCAGGCGCGTCATCGCGGTATCGGCGGCGGTGAACGCGCCATGCTGGAACAGCGCCGCGACCAGCGGCTCGGCGCACAGGATCAGGCCGAGGCAGGCCGGCACGCCGATCATCAGGCACAGACGGAAGCCCCAGTCCAGCGCCTTCGAGAAGCCATCCGGATCGGTGGACGCGTGCCGCGACGACAGGTGCGGCAGGATCACGGTGCCGATGGCGACGCCGAACATGCCCAGCGGGAATTCCAGCAGGCGGTCGGAGTAGTACAGCCAGGTCACGCTGCCGCCGACCAGGAACGAGGCGACGATGGTGTTGAGCAGCAGGTTCACCTGCACCACCGAGGCGCCGAACAGCGTCGGCACCATCAGCTTCATGATCCTGCGCACGCCGGCATCGGCGGCGCCCCAGCGCGGCCGGGGCAGCAGCCCCAGCCGCGCCAGCGACGGCAACTGCACGGCCAGTTGCAGGATGCCGGCGATGAACACGCCCCAGGCCAGCGCCAGCACGGGCTGCTCGAACCAGTCGGCCAGCCACAGCGCCGCGGCGATCATGGACAGGTTCATCAGCACCGGGCTCAGCGCCGGCACCCCGAACCGTCCCCAGGTGTTGAGGATCCCCCCGGCGAGCGCGGCCATCGAGATGAACAGCGCATACGGGAAGGTGATCCGCAGCATCTCCGCCGCCAGCCGGCCCTGCTCGGTGCCGGCGCCGAACCCCGGGGCGAAGACCGGCATCAGCCAGGGGGCGGCAATCACCGCCCCGGCGGTCAGGACCAGCAGCGCCGCCAGCAGGGTGCCGGCGACCCGGTCCACCAGCGCCTTCACCGCCGCGTGGTCGCCGCGGGCCTTGTACTCGGCCAGCACCGGGACGAAGGCCATGGAGAACGAGCCCTCGGCCGAGAGCCGGCGCATGAAGTTGGGGATGCGGAAGGCGACCACGAAGGCGTCCATGGCCGCGTTGGCGCCGAACACGCCGGCATAGACCTGGTCCCGGACCAGCCCCGTGATCCGGGACAGGAAGGTCATCGAGCTGAAGACCGCGGTGGAGCGCAGCAGGCCGCTCATCCCGCGACTCCCGGGACGGCCGGCCAGTTGACGCAAGTCCATGAATCGCCCATACTTTCCTGTCTGCCCGTGGCGGAATTCGCCCGTGGCACCCGGACCAGACCCGCCGACCCACCCATCACATCACGTTCCCAGGATTTTCCGTGGCCAACATCAAGTCGTCCAAGAAGCGCGCCAAGCAGGCCGTCGTGCGCAACGCCCGCAACGCCGCCCAGCGCTCGCAGCTGCGCACCGCCGTCAAGAAGGTGCTGAAGGCGCTCGACGCCAACGACGCCGCCGGCGCCCAGGCCGCCTTCGTCGTCGCCCAGCCGATCCTCGACCGCTTCAGCGCCCGTGGCCTGATCCACAAGAACAAGGCCGCCCGCCACAAGAGCCGCCTGACCGCGCGGATCAAGGCGCTGCAGGCCGCCTGAGGCGCCTCGCAGGCTCGCAGCAAAAACCCGGCGTCGGCCGGGTTTTTTGTTGGGCGTCACTCCGCCGCCTCCTCGCGCAGCTGCTCGAGGAAGCGCTGCACGTCGAGCATGACCGGCCAGGTGCCTTCGCGGCCGATCGCCGAGACCAGGTACCACGGCCCTACCCAGCCCAACTCGGCGACGATCGCGGCCGCGGCGTCGCGCGCTTCGTCCTCGAACATCAGGTCGGCCTTGTTGAGCACCAGCCACCGCGGCTTGGCCAGAAGTTCCGGGTCGTGCTTGCCCAGCTCGTGCTCGATGGCCCGCACCTGCTCGACCGGGCTCACGCCCTCGACGCCGCCTTCCATGGGCGAAATGTCGACCAGGTGCAGCAGCAGCCGCGTGCGCTGCAGGTGGCGCAGGAACTGCGCGCCCAGGCCGGCGCCGTCGGCCGCGCCCTCGATGAGGCCGGGGATGTCGGCGATCACGAAGCTGCGGTGCGGCTCGGTGCTGACCACGCCGAGGTTCGGGTAGAGCGTGGTGAACGGATAGTCGGCCACCTTCGGCGTCGCCGCCGAGACGGCGCGGATGAAGGTGCTCTTGCCGGCGTTCGGGAAGCCGAGCAGGCCGACGTCGGCCAGCAGCTTCAGCTCGAGCTTCAGCACGCGCTGCTCGCCCTCGCCGCCCGGCGTGGACTGCCGTGGCGAGCGGTTGATCGAGCTCTTGAAGTGCATGTTGCCCAGGCCGCCCTTGCCGCCGCGCGCGACCAGCAGGCGTTCGCCGTGTCGGGTGAGGTCGCCGATCACCTCGTCGGTGTCCACGTTGGTGACGACCGTGCCCACCGGCACGGTCACGACGAGGTCCTCGCCGCCCTTGCCGTACATCTGGCTGCCCATGCCGTTCTCGCCGCGCTGGGCGCGGAACTGGCGCTGGTGGCGGAAGTCGACCAGGGTGTTGAGGTTCTCGTCGGCCTGCAGCCAGACGTTGCCGCCGTTGCCGCCGTCGCCGCCGTCGGGACCGCCCAGGGGAATGAACTTCTCGCGGCGGAAGCCCACGCAGCCGTTGCCCCCGTTGCCGGCGGTGACGGTGATTTCTGCTTCGTCGACGAGTTTCATGATCGGATCATCCTAAAACAAGAAGCCCCGCCGAAGCGGGGCCTCTCGCGGTGCGTTGCCGGGCGCTTACGCGGCCGGGACGACGCTCACGGTGCGGCGCTTCTTCGGACCCTTGGTGGTGAACTCCACCGTGCCGTCGACCAGCGCGAACAGCGTGTGGTCGCGGCCCAGGCCGACGCCCGAACCCGGGTGGAACTGGGTGCCGCGCTGGCGGACGATGATGTTGCCGGCCTCGATGGCCTGGCCGCCGTACATCTTCACGCCCAGGTACTTCGGGTTGGAGTCGCGGCCGTTGCGCGAGGAACCTACGCCCTTTTTGTGTGCCATGACTGCGTCTCCTGCTTACTTCTGCTTGCCGCCGGCGATGCCGGTGACCTGGATTTCGGTGTAGTGCTGCCGGTGGCCCATCTGCTTGCGATGGTGCTTGCGGCGGCGGAACTTGACGATGCGGACCTTGTCGGCGCGGCCGTGGCCGAGGACCTTGGCGGTGACGGTGGCGCCCTTGAGCGCGTCGCCGACCTTGATGCCGTCGGCGTCGCCGAGCATCAGCACGTTGTCGAAGGTGATTTCCTTGCCGGCCTCGTGCTCGCCGAGCAGCTCGACGCGGAGCGTCTCGCCTTCCATCACGCGGTATTGCTTGCCGCCGGTGACCAGTACTGCGTACATGTTCGTGTTTCCTGAGTGCTTGAGGTCTTGGATCTTCTGTAGTTCTTCTTGTCCTGCCCGGCAGCGAGGCCGGACAGAAGCGGAATTGTAGGGGTTTCAGTGGCTTGGAGCAACCGGGGGCCTTCCCCGCGGCCCGGCTACGCCCTCCCCGGTGCTGAACGACCCCGGTCGCAAGGCGTGCGACGGCTCGGCGGTAGGCTGGCGGATGGCCTGATTTGCCCCCAAATCAGTGGCTCGCTACGCTCACCTGTTCGCCCGGGATTCCGCCCGGGCACCCCCCTTCCGGCCCGGGACCCCCCTTACCGATGGCGATGGACTTCATCCGCATCCGCGGAGCCAGGACCCACAACCTCAAGAACATCGACCTGGACCTGCCCCGGGACAAGCTCATCGTGATCACGGGGCTGTCCGGGTCGGGCAAGTCCTCGCTGGCGTTCGACACGATCTACGCCGAGGGCCAGCGCCGCTACGTCGAGTCGCTGTCGGCCTACGCCCGGCAGTTCCTGAGCGTGATGGAGAAGCCGGACGTCGACCACATCGAGGGCCTGTCGCCGGCGATCTCGATCGAGCAGAAGTCCACCTCGCACAACCCCCGCTCCACCGTCGGCACCATCACCGAGATCTACGACTACCTGCGCCTGCTGTACGCGCGGGTCGGCATCCCGCGCTGCCCGGACCATGGCTACCCGCTGGAGGCGCAGACGGTCAGCCAGATGGTCGACCAGGTGCTGGCGATGCAGAAGGACGCCGCGAAGGCCGAGCAGCGCTGGATGCTGCTGGCGCCGGTCATCCGCGACCGCAAGGGCGAGCACGCGCAGGTGTTCGAGCAGCTGCGCGCGCAGGGCTTCGTCCGCGTGCGCGTGGACGGCGCGCTGCACGAGATCGACGCGGTGCCGCCGCTGGCGCTGCGGCAGAAGCACACCATCGAGGCGGTGATCGACCGCTTCCGCGTCCGCGACGACCTGCAGCAGCGCCTGGCCGAGTCCTTCGAGACCGCGCTGAAGATGGGCGACGGCATGGCGATCGTGCAGTCGCTGGACGACGCCGGCGCGCCGCCGCTGCTGTTCTCGTCCAAGTACAGCTGCCCGGTGTGCGACTACTCGCTGCCGGAGCTGGAGCCGCGGCTGTTCTCGTTCAACGCGCCGATGGGCGCCTGCCCGACCTGCGACGGCCTGGGCATGTCGCAGTTCTTCGACCCCTCGCGCGTGGTCGTGCACCCGGAGCTGTCGCTGGCGGCCGGCGCGGTGCGCGGCTGGGACCGCCGCAACGCCTACTACTTCCAGCTGATCATGTCGCTGGCGCGGCACTACGCGTTCAGCGTGGACACGCCCTGGCAGGAGCTGGAGGACTACATCCGCGAGGCGATCCTGTTCGGCAGCAAGGGCGAGCTGATCAGCTTCACCTACCTCACCGACGCCGGCGGGCGCAGCCAGCGGCGGCACAAGTTCGAGGGCATCATCCCCAACCTCGAGCGCCGCTACCGCGAGACCGAATCCGCGGCGGTGCGCGAGGAACTGTCCAAGTACATCAGCGAGCGGCCCTGCACCGAGTGCGGCGGCGCGCGCCTGAACCGCAGCGCGCGCAACGTGTTCGTCGGCGAGACCGCGCTCCCGGAGATCGTGGTGATGCCGATCGACACCGCGGTGGGCTTCTTCGGCAAGCTCGACCTGCCGGGCTGGCGCGGCGAGATCGCGGCCAAGATCGTCAAGGAGATCCGCGAGCGGCTGAACTTCCTGGTGGACGTCGGCCTGGATTACCTGACGCTGGAGCGCAAGGCCGACACGCTGTCCGGCGGCGAGGCGCAGCGGATCCGCCTGGCCTCGCAGATCGGCGCCGGCCTGGTCGGCGTCATGTACGTGCTCGACGAGCCGTCCATCGGCCTGCACCAGCGCGACAACGAGCGCCTGCTGGGCACCCTCACCCGGCTGCGCGACCTCGGCAACACCGTGATCGTGGTCGAGCACGACGAGGACGCGATCCGCCTGGCCGACCACATCGTGGACATCGGCCCTGGCGCCGGCGTGCACGGCGGCGAGGTCGTGGCCGAGGGCGGCTACGAGCAGGTGCTGAAGGCGCCGCGCTCGGTCACCGGCCAGTTCCTCTCCGGAAAGCGCCGCATCGAGGTCCCGCGCGAGCGGCACAAGCCGAACCGCAAGATGGTGCTGAAGCTGCTCGGCGCCAGCGGCAACAACCTCAAGGACGTCGACCTGGAGATCCCGGCCGGGCTGTTCACCGCCGTGACCGGCGTTTCGGGCTCGGGCAAGTCCACGCTGATCAACGACACGCTGTACGCGCTCGCCGCCAACGAGATCAACGGCGCCTCGCACAAGCCCGCGCCGTACCGGGCGATCGAGGGGCTGGACCTGTTCGACAAGATCGTGGACATCGACCAGTCGCCGATCGGGCGCACGCCGCGCTCGAACCCGGCCACCTACACCGGCCTGTTCACGCCGCTGCGCGAACTGTTCGCGCAGGTGCCGGAAGCCC
>DASWQG010000219.1:0-6541 GCA_036403775.1 Luteimonas sp. | reverse complement strand
GGGTGGCCGCGGACACCCGGGGCCTGGGGCCAGGCCGCGCCGCTGCGACGTTCCAGGCTTGGCACGCATCCTGCTTTGACGACAGGCAGGACCCCCGCAGGACAGAGCCCCGCATGAGCATCCGCGACACCTCCGCCCAGGACACCCCGGTCGGCAACGCCGCCACGCGCCGCTCGCGCCAGCGCCGGCAATGGTGGATGTACGCGGCCGGCGGCGTGGCCCTGCTGCTCGTCGCCGGCTGGCTCGTCTCCGGCTGGGCCGCGGGCAGCCGCTCGGTGAGCGGCGAGCGCCTGCGCATCGCCGAGGTCACGCGTGGCGACCTGGTCCGTGACATTTCCGCCGAGGGCCGCGTGATCGCGGCCAACAGCCCGACCCTCTACGCGGTCGCCGGCGGCACGGTCACGCTGCACGTGGTGGCCGGCGACAAGGTGAAGAAGGGCGACGCGCTGGCGGAGATCGACAGCCCCGAACTGCGCAGCCGCCTCGCGCAGGAGGAGGCCACGCTGGCCAGCGCCGAGGCCGAAGCAAGCCGCGCCTCGCTGGACGCGCAGATCACCCGCTCCGGGGCGCAGCAGGCGCTGGACGAAGCCGAGCTTTCCCGCCAGGCCGCGGCGCGCGACCTGGAGCGCTATCGCCGCGCGTTCGAGGGCGGGGCCGTCGCCCAGATCGACGTGGCCCGCGCCGAGGACGCGCTCAAGCGCGCAGAGATCGCGCTGGGCAACGCCCGCGTCGCCAACGGCCTGCAGGGACGCGGCGCCGGCCTGGACCTGCGCAACCGGCGCATGCTGGCCGACCGCCAGCGGGCGATCGTCGCCGAGCTCCAGCGCCAGGTGGACGCATTGACCCTGCGCGCGCCGTTCGATGGCCAGGTCGGCCAGGTGCAAGTGCAGCAGCGCGCCAACGTCGCGCAGAACGCGCCGGTGCTGAGCGTCGTCGACCTGACCCGCTTCGAGGTCGAGATCCGCGTGCCGGAGAGCTTCGCCCGCGACCTGGCGATCGGCATGCCGGCGCAGCTGACCAGCGGCAACGGCCAGCCGTTCCCGGGCGAGGTCTCCGCGGTGTCGCCGGAGGTGGTGAACGGCGAAGTCACCGCGCGCCTGCGCTTCACCGACAGGCAGCCGCCGGGCCTGCGCCAGAACCAGCGGCTGTCGGCGCGGATCCTGCTCGATACCCGCAGGAACGTGCTGATGGTCGACCGCGGCCCGTTCCTGGAACAGGGCGGCGGCGCCAGCGCATACGTCATGGACGGCGACGTGGCGGTCAAGCGCGCGATCCGCACCGGCGCCAGCAGCCTGGGCGCGGTGGAGATCCTGGAAGGCGCGCAGGAAGGCGACCGCATCGTGGTCTCCGGCAGCGACCAGTTCGGCGACGAAGAACGCGTCGTCATCAATTAACCCAAGAGGACATTCCCCATGCTCGAGATGCGCCAGGTCAGCAAGGTCTACCGCACCGAACTCGTCGAAACCCACGCGCTGCGCGCGCTCGACCTGCACGTGCGCGAAGGCGAGTTCGTCGCGGTCACCGGCCCCTCGGGCTCGGGCAAGACCACCTTCCTCAACATCGCCGGCCTGCTGGAGACCTTCACCGGCGGCACCTACCTGCTCGACGGCGCGGACGTCAGCGGGCTGTCGGACGACGCCCGCAGCAAGCTGCGCAACCAGAAGATCGGTTTCATCTTCCAGAGCTTCAACCTGATCCCGGACCTCAACCTGTTCGACAACTGCGACGTGCCGTTGCGCTACCGCGGCATGAACGCCGCCGAGCGCAGGCGCCGGATCGAGGAAGCGCTGGGGCAGGTGGGGCTGGGCTCGCGCATGAAGCACTACCCCGCCGAGCTGTCCGGCGGCCAGCAGCAGCGCGCCGCGATCGCCCGCGCCCTGGCCGGCAGCCCGCGCCTGCTGCTCGCCGACGAGCCGACCGGCAACCTGGATTCGCAGATGGCGCGCGGCGTGATGGAGCTGCTCGAGGACATCAACGCGAAGGGCACCACCATCGTGATGGTGACTCACGACCCGGAACTCGCCGCGCGCGCCCAGCGCAACGTGCACATCGTCGACGGCATGGCGACCGACCTCAGCGTCGAGCCCAGCCTGCGCCGGGTCGCCAGCGAAGCCCTCGTGGCCAACGGCTGAGGAGCCCCCCATGTTCGCCTACTACTTCGACCTGGCCTTGCGCAGCTTCCGGCGCAACAAGGCCCTGACCGCGCTGATGGTGCTGGCGATCGCGCTGGGCATCGGCGCGAGCATGACCACGCTGACCGTATTCCACATCCTCTCCGGCGATCCGATCCCGCAGAAGAGCGACAAGCTCTTCTACGTCCAGCTCGATGCCCCCAGCATGGATGGCTACCAGCCGGGCGAGGAACCGGAAGACCAGCTGACCCGCTACGACGCCGAGGAATTGCTGCGGCAGAAGCGCGGGGACCGCCAGGCGATGATGACCGGCGGCAGCGTCGCGGTGACGCCGGCGAAGCAGGGCATGACGCCCTTCTATGCCGACGTGCGCTACACCAGCGCCGACTTCTTCCCGATGTTCGAGACGCCCTTCCTGTACGGCCAGGCCTGGAACGCCACCGAGGACGCCAGCCGCGGGCGGGTCGTGGTGCTGTCGAAGGCCCTGAACGAGCGCCTGTTCGGCGGCGGCGACAGCACGGGCCAGATCGTGCGCCTGGACCAGGCCGATTTCCGCGTGATCGGCGTGCTCGACGAGTGGCGCCCGACGCCGCGCTTCTACGACCTCAACTTCGACCGCTACGGCGAGCTCGAGCAGGCGTTCCTGCCGTTCTCGACCTCGCGCGACCTGCGAATGTCGCGCAACGGCAGCATGAACTGCTGGGACAACGGCGGCAACGACAGCGATCCCGAGGGCCAGACCGGCGTCAACGCCTCCTGCGTGTGGATCCAGTACTGGGTCGAACTCGGCACGCCGGACAAGGCGCAGGCCTACCGCCAGTACCTGTCCAACTATTCGGACCAGCAGCGCACCAACGGCCGCTTCGAGCGTCCGACCAACGTGCGCCTGCGCAGCGTCATGGAGTGGCTCGACTACCGCCAGGTCGTGCCGTCGGACGTGCGCATGCAGGTGTGGCTGGCCTTCGGCTTCCTGCTGGTCTGCCTGCTCAACACCGTCGGCCTGCTGCTGGCCAAGTTCATGCGCCGCGCCAGCGAGATCGGCGTGCGCCGCGCGCTCGGCGCCTCGCGCCGCGCGATCTTCGCGCAGTGCCTGGTCGAGGCCGGCACCGTCGGCCTGGCGGGCGGCATCCTCGGCCTGGGGCTCGCGCAGCTCGGCCTGTGGGGTATCCGCCAGCAGCCCACCGGCTTCTCGGACATCCTGCAGCTCGACGCGTCGATGCTGCTGACCACCTTCGTGATCGCGATCGCCGCGAGCGTGCTCGCCGGGCTCCTGCCGGCCTGGCACGCCTGCCAGGTGACCCCCGCGGTCCAGCTCAAGTCGCAGTAATCAACGGAGAACCACCATGGAACTGCGCCCCATCCTGTCCACGCTGCGCCGGCACAAGACCGCCGCCGCGCTGATCGTCCTCGAGATCGCCCTGAGCTGCGCGATCATCTGCAACGCCCTGTTCCTGATCGGCGGTCGCCTGGACCGCATGAACCGCGTCACCGGCGTCGCCGAGGACGAGATCGTGCGCGTGCAGGTCACCGGCATCGGCCAGGACGAGAACGACACCGCGCTCACCCGCACCGACCTCGCCGCGTTGCGCGCGCTGCCCGGGGTGAAGTCCGCGAGCGTCACCAACATGGTCCTGTACGGCGGCAGCTCCTGGAACACCGGCGTCTTCCGCAACCCGGACGAGACCCAGACCACGCTCAACGCGGCGATGTACCTGGGCGACGCCCGCCTGCCCGAAACGATGGGCCTGAAGCTGGTCAAGGGCCGCTTCTTCAACGAGGACGAGATGATCCCGTGGGCCGTGGCCAACGAACCGGGCGTGGACATCCAGATCCCCTCGGTGATCATCACCCAGTCCATGGCGGACACGCTCTGGCCGGGCGCGGACCCGCTGGGCAAGCGCATCTACGGCGGCGACGACACGGGCAGCCAGGTCGTCGGCGTGGTCGAGAAGATGGCCCGCCCGAACGACCAGGGCGGGTACGAGGCCTACCACTATTCGATGATCTACCCGATCGACGTGCCCTACACCACGGGCGGCAACTACCTCATCCGCGTGGATCCGCAGCGCCGCGAGGAAACCCTGAAGGCGGCGGTGGCGGTGCTCGAGCGCAACGGCCCGAACCGGATCATCCTCGACCAGAGCCTGCTCACCGACATGCGCCGCGACTTCTACGCCCAGGACCGGGCGATGTCGTGGATGCTGGTGCTCGTGAGCGTGCTGCTGCTGGTGGTGACGGCGCTGGGCATCGTCGGCCTGGCCAGCTTCTGGGTCGCGCAGCGGACCAAGCAGATCGGCGTGCGCCGCGCGCTCGGCGCCACCCGCGCGCAGGTGCTGCGCTACTTCCAGCTGGAGAACTTCGTGCTCGCCACGCTCGGCATCGTCATCGGCATGATGCTGGCGTACGGCCTCAACCAGATGATGATGGAGCGCGCCTCGCTGCCGCGGCTGCCGGCGATGTACCTGCCGATCGGCGCGGTCGTGCTGTGGCTGCTGGGCCAGCTGTCGGTGCTGGGCCCTGCCCGCCGCGCCGCCGCCGTGCCCCCGGCCGTCGCCACCCGGAGCGTGTGACGGCTTAAGCTTCCCGCCCATGCCCGCCATCCTCGTCATCGACGACAACCCCGCCGTCGCCACCGCGCTGGAAACGCTGTTCTCGCTGCACGACATCGAGACCCGCGCGGCGGCGACCCCGGATGAAGGCCTCGCGCTGCTCGAGCGCGAGCCCTTCGACCTGGTGGTGCAGGACATGAACTTCCAGGCGGACACCACCTCGGGCGAGGAGGGCGCGGCCCTGTTCGCCCGCATCCGCGACCGGCACCCGGACCTGCCGGTGATCCTGCTCACCGCCTGGACGCACCTGGAAAGCGCGGTGGACCTGGTGCGCGCCGGCGCGGCCGATTACCTGGCCAAGCCCTGGGACGACCGCAAGCTGCTGGCCACGGTGAACAACCTGCTGGAACTGTCCGAGGCCCGGCGCGCGCTGTCGCGCGTGCGGCAGGGAGAACGCCGCCGGCGCGGCGCACTGGCGCGCGACCACGACCTGCGCGGCTACGTCTACGGCGATGCCGCCAGCGAGCGCCTGCTGGCGCTGGCGGTGCAGGTGGCGCGCTCGGAGCTGCCGGTGCTCATCACCGGGCCCAACGGCGCCGGCAAGGAGAAGATCGCCGAGATCGTGCACGCGAACTCGCTGGTGAAGGACGGGCCCTTCGTCGCGCTGAACTGCGGCGCATTGCCGGCGGAATTGATCGAGGCGGAACTGTTCGGCGCCGAGGCCGGCGCCTACACCGGCGCCGCGAAGTCGCGCGAGGGCAAGTTCGAGGCCGCGCACGGCGGCACGCTGTTCCTCGACGAGATCGGCACGCTGCCGCCGGCCGGCCAGGTGAAGCTGCTGCGCGTGCTGGAAACCGGCCGCTTCCAGCGGCTGGGCAGCAACAGGGAGACGCAGGTGAAGGTGCGCGTGGTCAGCGCGACCAACGCGGACCTGCCCGCGCTGATCCGCGAAGGCCGCTTCCGCGAGGACCTGTACTACCGGCTCAATGCCATCGAGCTGCGCCTGCCGGCGCTGGCCGAGCGGCCCGAAGACATCCTGCCGCTGGCGCGCCATTTCCTTCCGCCTGGCAAGGCGCTGTCCGCCGACGCGCAGCGCGCGCTGCTGGCGCATGCCTGGCCCGGCAACGTGCGCGAACTGCGCAACACGCTGCAGCGCGCCGCGCTGCTGGCGACGGGCGAGGCGGTGACCGCCGCCGACCTCGGCCTGCCGGTGGCGTCAGCCGGTTCATCGGGTGCCGCGGGCGCGGACGAACCCGACCGCGCCGCGATCGAGGCGGCGCTCGCGCGCAGCAACGGCGTCGTCGCCCAGGCCGCCGCCGAACTCGGCCTGTCGCGACAGGCGCTGTATCGCCGCCTCGAGCGCCTCGGCCTGGACCGCGGCGGCCCTTCGACCGCCAGCCGCGACTGACATGCGCCTGCGCCAGCGCATCCCGCTGAGCCTGCAATTCGGCGCATTGGCCCTGCTGTACCTGCTGGCTGGCGCCGCGCTGTCGGTGGTGCTGTCGCAGTGGCTGGCCCCCGTGTGGGCGGCGTTCGCCGCCACCGCGCTGATGGCGCCGCTGCTGCTCTACCACGCGCGCCAGCTGTTCGCGCCGATGAACGCGCTGTTCCGCGCGCTGGCCGGCAGCGTCGCCAGCTATCGCGACGGCGACTTCGGCTTCGGCGTCACCTGGGACGGCCGCGACGAACTGGGCGAGCTGGTCGCCAGCCACAACGCGCTCGGCGACGTGCTTCGCGAGCAACGGCTCGGCCTGGTGCAGCGCGAGCTGCTGCTCGACACCATGGTGCAGAACACGCCGGTGGTGATGGTGCTGGTGGATCCCGCCCACCGCGTGGTGCTGGCGAACCTCGCGGCGCGCA
>DASWQG010000218.1:0-2979 GCA_036403775.1 Luteimonas sp. | reverse complement strand
TTCAGCCAGTCCGGCGACGCCTCGCACAACGCGCGCAAGGAGCGCCAGCTGGCCGGCAACGCCGTCGCCAACGGGCTGCCGTGGGCCGCGGGCCTGGCCGGCGTGACCTCGGTGCCGGCGCAGGTGCTGGGCGTGGACGGGCAGCTGGGCAGCATCGCCCCGGGCAAGCGCGCCGACCTGGTGCTGTGGAATGGCGACCCGCTCGAGGTCAACGCCACCGCCGACCAGGTCTGGCTCGACGGCCGGGCGATGCCGATGCGCTCGCGCCAGACCGAGCTGCGTGACCGCTACCTAGAAGCGCAGGTGTCGCACTGATTTCCCGTGGCGGCGGATCAGGCGCAGCGCCTCGATCCCCACCTGGATGTGCGACTCGACGTAGGACGCGCTGACCTTCGCGTCCGACGCCTCGGTCTTCACCCCCTCCGGCACCATCGGCTGGTCGCTGACCAGCAGCAGCGCGCCGGAGGGGATGCGGTTGGCGAAGCCGGCGGCGAAGATCGTCGCCGTCTCCATGTCCACCGCCATGCAGCGCATGATCCGCAGCCGTTCCTTGAACGCGTCGTCGTGTTCCCAGACGCGGCGGTTGGTGGTGTAGACGGTGCCGGTCCAGTAGTCCAGGCCGAGGTCGCGGACCATGGTCGAGACCGCGCGCTGCAGCGCGAACGCCGGCAGCGCCGGCACCTGCGGCGGCAGGTAGTCGTCGCTGGTGCCCTCGCCGCGGATCGCGGCGATCGGCAGGATCAGGTCGCCCAGCTGGTTCTTGCGCTTGAGCCCGCCGCACTTGCCCAGGAACAGCACCGCCTTGGGCGAGATCGCCGAGAGCAGGTCCATCACCGTGGCGGCGTTGGGGCTGCCCATGCCGAAATTGATCATGGTGATGCCGTCGGCGGTGGCGCTGGGCATCGGCCGGTCCATGCCGAGGACCTCCGCGCCGGTGAGGCGGGCGAAATGGCCCAGGTAGCCGCCGAAGTTGGTCAACAGGATGTGCTCGCCGAAGCCGTCCAGCGGCACCCCGGTGTAGCGCGGCAGCCAGTTGTCGACGATCTGCTCTTTTTCTTTCATGCGATCCGGTCCCTGCGGCCCTCCAGTGTCCGCCCGGCGGCGCCGCGGCGGCAAGCCGGGCGGGCCCATACGCAGGCGGATGCACCGCCCGCGGCTTTGGGGTAGCGTTGCCGCCAGGGGACCCAACAAGGCATGCCATGCGCATCGGACTCGTCGTCGACTCGGCCTGCGACCTGCCGGCCGACTATTACCGCCAGCACCACATCTCGCTGCTGCCCGTCACCATCCACATCGGCGAAGACTCGCTCACCGACCTGCGCGACGAACAGGCGACGCTGCAGTTCCTGCAGACCCACATCGCCGAGCGCGGCGCCGACGCGGAGACCTCGCCGTTCACCGTGCAGCAGATCCAGGAGCTGTTCCTGGGCCGGCTGGTGAAGGACTACGACCACGTCTTCTGCCTGACCACCTCGAAGACGCGCAGCGCGATCCACGAGAACGCGACCCAGGCCAGCTTCGCGATCCTCAACGAGTACCGGCCGATCCGCCACGCCGCCGGCCACGACACGCCGTTCGCGCTGCGCGTGATCGACACCCAGAACGTATTCGCCGGCCAGGGCGTCACCGCGGTCGAGGCCGCGCGCCTGATCGAGGCCGGCGAGGGCGTGGCGAAGATCCGCGCGCGCCTGGAGCACCTGGCGCTGCACACCCACGCCTACCTCATCGCCCAGGACCTGCATTACCTGCGCGCGCGGACCCGCAAGCGCGGCGACCGCAGCGTCAGCCTGCTCAGCGCCACGCTCGGCAGCGCGCTGGACATCAAGCCGATCCTGCACTGCAACCGCGGCGAGACCGGGCCGGTGGCCAAGGTCAAGGGCAGCGAATCGGCCGCCAGGCGCCTGTTCGACTTCGCGGCAGAGCGCGTGCGCAAGGGCCTGATGACCCCGACCCTGTGCCTGAGCTACGGCGGCGAGTTGGCGGAAATGCGCGCGCTGCCGGGCTACGAGGAACTGCAGTCGGCCTGCCGCGAGCAGAACATCGAGGTGTTCGAGGCGGTCATGGGCCTGACCGGCATGGTCAACGTCGGCAAGGGCGCGCTATGCCTGGGCTTCGCGGCCGAAGCCCACGCGTTCGCGTGACCGCGACGGGCGTCGGCTACCATCGCGCCATGAGCATCCGTTACCACATCGCCCTGCCCGACCCCGCGCTCGCCCGCGGCACCGACCCGGCCTTCGCCTTCCGCAGCCATGGCGCCGAGGGCCTGGCCTCCGAACTGCAGGACGCGCTGCGCGGCGGCGGCCTGTTCGAACGCTGGCGCGACGCCCAGGAGGACCCGGACGAGGTCGATCCCGAGCTCGGCGTGGTCGATCCCGCCGCGACCGTGCACGGCGAGCAGCACGACCTGCACATCGACCTGATCGCCATCACCTCGATTCCCGGCACCGTGCTGCGCCATCGCCTGCGCCTGCTGGCCGGCAACGGCTGGGAGCTGCGGGACGTCTCCACGGCCTGACGTGCAGGTCCTGCTGTCCTGGAGCGGGGGGAAGGACGCCGCCTGGACGCTGCACGTGCTGCGCCAGCGCGACGACGTCGAGGTCGTCGGCCTGGTCACCACGATCACCGAAGGCTTCGAGCGCGTGGCGATGCAGGGCATCCGCCTGGAGGTGTTGCACGCGCAGGCGCGCGCCACCGGCCTGCCGGTGCTCGAGGCGCGCATGCCGCAACAGGCCAGCGACGCCGTGTACGCCAGCGCGTTCGCCGCCGCCCTGGCCCGGGCGCGAGCGCGGTGGCCTGGCCTGCGCCACATCGCCTTCGGCGACCTGCTCCTGGAGGACATCCGCCTGTGGCGCGCCGCGCTGTGCGCGCGGCTGGGCTGGACGCCGATGTTCCCGCTGTTCGGCAGCGACACCGCGGCGCTGGCGCGCGGGATGCTCGCCGGCGGGCTGCGCGCCTCGGTGTGCTGCGTGGACACGACGC
>DASWQG010000217.1:0-11644 GCA_036403775.1 Luteimonas sp. | reverse complement strand
GAGTAGAACGAGCCGTTGAGCTCGATGCTGCCGAAGCGCGCCGCCGCGTATTCGAGCTCGCGCCGCTGCGGCAGGTCGCGCGGGTAGAACACCCCGCGCCAGGGAGCGTAGCGCCAGCCGGAGATGCCGATGCGGATCGCCATGCGGCGATCCTGCATACGCGCGCGTGATCAGGGCGCCTTCAGGCCCAGCACGTCCAGCCCCTGCTCGAAGCGCACGTCGATCGGGATGCCGGCGGCTTCGAGCTTCTCCAGGTCGGCGGCCAGTTCGGGGCCGACCACGCCCTTCTCGTCGGCCAGCCGTTTGGCCGCGGCGTAGTCGCCGTCGCCCTGGATCGTCAGCAGCTTCCGGCTCAGCGCCTCGATCGCGGCGTGGAACTTCGCGGCGTCCACGCGATAGCGGCCGGTCCGCGCGTCCCGCGCGAACGCGCCCTGCTCGGCGAAGAAGTTGAAGCGGACCATGTTCGCCCGCGCGTGCGCGTCGCTCGCGCCGAAGCGGACCGAACGCAGGATCCCGGCGAGGAAGGTGACGTAGTTGTCCATCAGCTTCTTCTCGTCGAGCTCGCCCTTGGCGGCCAGCTGCTCGACCATGTACAGGCCGAGCACGTCGGCCTTGCCCTCCTCGAAGCTGCCGGCCTGGTCCTGCAGCGCCTCGGACACGGTCCCCTTGCCGTCGAGCGTGTTCTTGATGCCCAGGCCGTGCGCGACCTCATGGAACATGGTGTTCTGGAAGAAGGCGTCGAAGGTGACGTGGCCCAGCTGGTCCTCGGCGATCAGCTGCTTCGCGATCGGCAGCATGATCGCGTCGAACTTCGCCTCCATCACGTTCTCCAGCTGCAGCCGGCGCGTGCCCTTGGCCAACTGCACTTCCTCGTCGTTGGGCAGGTTGATGGCGATGGTCTTGGCGCCCACGTTGGCGTTGCCGCCGTAGTAGACCGCCTCGTAGGCGCCGAGGTCGGCGTCGGACCCCGGCATTTCCGCCTTGTACTTCGCCTCCACCGGCAGGCCGCGCTGCAGCTCCGGCAGGAAGGCCGCGAAGCGCGCCAGCCGCTCGCTCCAGTCCTGGTCCTTGATCAGCACCAGGCCCTCGTAGGCGGTCTTGTAGCCGAACAGCTGGTCCTCGTAGCTTTCGATCGGGCCGATCACGACCTCCACCGGGTTGTCCGCCAGGTCCATCCAGGCCATGTCGCTGGGCTGGAAATCGTCGCTGAGCAAGGCGTCGGCGCGCATGGTCAGGTACTCGCCGAAGTCGCGGTCCTCGCTCAGCGTCGCGGCCTCGCGCAACAGCGCCGCGGCGCGCTCGAGTTCGGGCTTGTAGGCGACGTGGTAGGGCACGGTGGTGAGCTTGCCGGCCTCGTCGCGGCGCAGCAGCGTGTACCAGGACGCCTTGTCCGGCAGCGCGGCCTGCTCGAACTCGGCCTTGTCCATGTCGGCGGGATAGAACACGCCGCCCGGCGGCCGCGGGCCGATGCCCGGGAGCATGGGCGCGTCGCCGTTGAGCCGGTCCCAGGGGCCGAAGTTCAGCCGGATCCACTCGCGGGTGGCGTCGTCGGGCGCCTTCGCCAGCAAGGCCTCGCGATCGCCGTCCCAGGACTGCTTCCAGTACAGCGCGTCCATCACCTGCGAGGCCTGGATGAGCAGGGCGATCATCCGCTTGCCGTCGGCGTCGAACGCGGAGAGGTCGGCCTTCAGCGGCACCGTCGCGTAGTCGCCCGCGTGGCGCTCGGCGTAGCTGGGCTCGGTCGCGGCGGGGGCCTGGTCGGGCCCGGCGTCGCCGGCCGTCGGGCCGGGCGCGGCATCGCGCTGGCAGCCCGCCAGGCCGAGGGCGATGGCGGCAGCCAGCAGCAAGGGGCGCATGGGGAAGGCGTGCATGGCGGTTCCGGCAAGGGACGGGGAGGCCATCCTAGCGCAGGCTAGAATGGCGCCCATGGAGCCCGTGCAGCCCTTCGCCAATTCGCTGGCCGGCCAGCTGCTGGTCGCCTTGCCGGCGCTGGCCGACCCCAATTTCGCGCGCACCGTCACCCTGATCTGCCAGCACGACGCCGACGGCGCGATGGGCGTCACCGTGAACCGGCCGTCCGAGTACACGCTGGGCGAGGTGTTCCAGCAGATGGGCATCGAGAGCGACGACGCGGCGTTGTGCGCGCGCCAGGTCGTGTCGGGCGGGCCGGTGCATCCCGAGCGCGGGTTCGTCCTGCACGACGGCGACCGCGCCTGGGATTCGAGCCTCGCGATCGCCGACGGCCTCTACGTCACCACTTCCCGCGACGTGCTGGAGGCGCTGGCGAGCGGCGACGGGCCGCGCTCGGCCACGATCGCGCTGGGTTGCGCGGGCTGGGGCGCCGGGCAGCTGGAACAGGAACTGGTGGACAACAGCTGGCTGACCGTGCCGGCCGACCACGAACTGCTGTTCGAGGTGCCGCTGCCGCTGCGCTGGCAGGCGGCGGCCGGCCGCATCGGCGTGGACCTGGCGCGGCTCGCCGACTACAGCGGCCATGCCTGAGCCGGTCACCGCCGCTGGCATCCGTCGCGACGGCACCGTGCTCGGCTTCGACGTCGGGGCGCGCCGGATCGGCGTCGCGGTCGGCAGCGCGTTCGGCCACGGCGCGCGCGCGCTCGCGGTGGTCGACGTGCATCCGCAGGGGCCGGACTGGCCCGCGATCGACAGGCTGCAGCGCGAATGGCGTCCCGACGGCTTCGTCGTCGGCGACCCGATGACCCTCGACGGCGGCGACCAGCCGATCCGCCGCGTCGCCCATGCCTTCGCCGGGGAATTGCACGCGCGCTACGCGCTGCCGGTGGTGCTGGTGGACGAGCGCGCCAGTTCGATCGAGGCCGCGCAACGCTTCGCCGCCGACCGCGCCGAAGGCCGCAGGCGCCGCCGCGACGCGGCGGTGCTCGACGCCGTGGCCGCGGCGGTGATCGTCGAGCGTTGGCTCGCCGCGCCGCAGGACGCCATTCCCGTCACGACCCCGCCCGCATGAACCTCCAGACCGATCCGCAGGGCCGCCTGCGCCACCTGCTCACCCTGGAAGGCCTGCCGCGGGCCACGCTCGAACAGCTGCTCGATCGCGCGCAGGCGCTGTCGGCGCACGCGCACGGGGGCAGCGCCCTGCGCGGAGTGCTCGCCGGCAAGGCGGTGTGCACGCTGTTCTTCGAACCCTCCACCCGCACGCGGTCCAGCTTCCAGCTCGCGGCCGCGCGGCTGGGCGCGGACACGCTGAACTTCGACGCCTCGACCTCGTCGGCGAAGAAGGGCGAGACCGACGCCGACACCCTGCGCACGCTCGAGGCGATGGGCGTGCGCGGATTCGTGGTGCGGCACCCCGACGACGGCGCGGTCGCGGCGCTCGCCGCGGTGGCGCGTCCGGGCACCGCCCTGGTCAATGCCGGCGACGGCCGCCACGCGCATCCGACCCAGGGCCTGCTGGACATGCTGACGTTGCGCCAGGCGAAGGGCGATGACTTCGGCGCGCTGAAGGTGCTGGTGGTCGGGGACGTCAAGCACTCGCGCGTGGCGCGCTCGGACCTGCACGCCCTGCGCGCCCTGGGGTGCCGCGACATCCGGGTCTGCGGGCCGTGGTCGCTGCTGCCCGGGCCCGACGCGCTCGAAGGCTGCACCACCACCACGGACCTGGACGCCGCGCTCGACGGCGTGGACGCGGTGATGATGCTGCGCCTGCAGCGCGAACGCATGGAATCCGGACTGGTGTCCTCGCTGGAGGACTACCACCGCGACTACGGGCTCACCGCCGCGCGCCTGCGCCTGGCGGCCCCGGATGCCGTCGTGATGCATCCGGGCCCGATGAACCGCGGCGTGGAAATCGCCGACGAGGTCGCCGACGGCCCGCAATCGCTGGTCATGCGCCAGGTCGCCAACGGCGTCGCCGTGCGCATGGCGGTGCTGGAAGCCTTACTCGGCTGAGGCGTCGCCGCGCTTGAGCGCGTCCATCTTCGCGGTGATCTCGGCCTTGTTCGCCTGCACGAAGGCGACCGGCTGGGTGTCGCGGATCGAAGGCGGCAGCTCCTTGATCGCGCCGGCTTCGAGCATGCCGATCGCGAACAGCGCGCCGACCAGGGTCTCGGTGGTGAGCGCGTACTCGGTCGGGGTCAGCCCCGCGCCGCGGATCGCGGCGGCGACCGCCGGATGGCCTTCCAGGCGCGCGATGTAGCTTTCGCGCGGTTCGTTGGCATCGGCCGAGACCACGTCCTCCAGGGCCTCATCCTCCCGGGTCAACGCGCTGAGGCGCCGGGTCGCCTCCAGCCACTTGTCCACGCGCGCCATGTCCAGTTCGAAGTCGGCCGGGTCGGTGGCGCCGGCGGTCGCCGTGCCGGTGTCGGCCGCGGCTTCGGCGGCCGCTGGCGCGTCCGGAGCTGCATCCGCCGCCGGGGCCGTCGCGGTCTCCGCGGAACCGGCGGTTGCGCCGTTGGCGTCGTCGCCGGCCGAGCAGGCGGCGAGGGCGAGGGCGAGGAGGGCGGGGGCAAGCAGGCCGGCATGGCGCATGGGGTGAGCTCCTTCGTGGATCAGTGCAAGAGGACCAGCGTCGCCAGCCCGAGGAAACTGAGGAAGCCGATGACGTCGGTGACCGTGGTCAGGATCACGCCGCCGGCCAGTGCCGGATCGTAGCCCATGCGCTTCAGGGTCAGCGGCACCAGCACGCCGGCCAGCGCCGCGGCGCAGAGGTTGATGGTGAGCGCGGTGCCGATCACCAGCGACAGGCCCCAGCTCCGGAACCAGACCAGCGCCACCAGCGCGACGACGGTGCCAAGCATCGCGCCGTTGAGCAGGGCGACGCGGATTTCCTTCCACAGCAGCACGCGCGCATTGCTCGAGCCCACCTGGCCGAGCGCGAGGCCGCGGACCATCAGCGCCAGCACCTGGGTCCCGGCGTTGCCGCCCATGCCGGCGACGATCGGCATCAGCACCGCCAGCGCCACGATCTGCTCCAGCGCGCCCTCGAACTGGCCCACCACGCTGGCGGCGAGGAACGCCGTCACCAGGTTGATGCCGAGCCACAGCACGCGGCCGCGCACCGCGCGGCGCACCGGGCTGAACAGGTCCTCGTCCTCGTCCAGGCCGGCGGCGCCCAGCGCCTGGTGCTCGGCCTGCTCGCGGATGATGTCCACCACGTCGTCGATGGTGATGCGGCCGAGCAGGATGTTGTTCTCGTCCACCACCGGCGCGGAGATCCAGTCGTGGTCGGAGAACTGCCTCGCGACCTCGTCGGAGGATTCGGTGACGTCGATCGCCGGCTGCTCGTCGTCGAGCAGGGCGTTGATCGGCGTGTTCGCCTCGTGGGTGAGCAGGGCCTGCAGGGCGATGCGGCCCAGGTACTGGTGGCGGCGGCTGACCACGTACAGGTGGTCGGTGTGGTCGGGCAGCTCGCCGCGAAGGCGCAGGTAGCGCAGCACCACGTCCACCGTGGTGTCGGTGCGCACGGTGACCACGTCGGGGTTCATCAGGCGGCCCGCGCTGTCCTCGGGGTAGGACAGCACCTGCTCCAGGCGCTCGCGGTTCTCGCGGTCCATGGACTTCAGGACCTCGTCGATCACCGCCTCGGGCAGGTCCTCGACCAGGTCGGCGAGGTCGTCGATGTCCAGGTCCTCGACCGCGGCGACGATCTCGTCCGGGTCCATGTCCGCGATCAGGCCCTCGCGGACCTCGTCGCCGACGTGCAGCAGCACCTCGCCGTCGTCCTCGGCGTCGACCAGCCCCCACACCACGGTGCGCTGGCCCGGGGGCAGCGACTCGAGCAGGTTGCCGATCTCGGCGGCGGACAGGGTGTTGACCAGGCGCTTGACCGGACCCAGCCGGCCGCTGTCGAGCGCATCCGACAGCAGTCGCAGCTGGCGCGCGGTCTTGTCGTGGCGGACGGCTTCGGCCATGGGGCGTCCCTGTGCGAGGGTGCGCGTCGCGGCCACGAGGGCGCGACAGGGGTTACGCGTTCATGGCGCCATTATCGCCTCATTTGCATCGATTTGGGGCAGGGACTTGCGCACCCAGGCCTCGATCGCCGCGCGGTCACGTGCGCGCATCAGCGCCGGCACGCGCTCGCGCAACTGCGCCAGGTGCGAGCCGCGGATTGCGCGGCGCACCTCGAGCAGCGTGCCCGGGTGCATGCTCAGCTCCTCGCTCCCCAGCGCCAGCAGCAGCGGCACGAACAGCGCATCCCCCGCCATCTCGCCGCACACCGACACGGCCTTGCCGCGTGCGCGGGCGGTGCGCGCGACCTTGTACAGCAGCCGCACCACCGCCGGATGCAGCGGCGAGTACAGCTCGGCCAGGGCGTCGTTGTTCCGGTCCACGGCGAGCAGGTACTGGACCAGGTCGTTGGTGCCGAGCGACACGAAGTCGAGCGCATCGATGAAGGCGGGCAGGGCGATCGCCGCGGCCGGCACCTCGATCATCGCCCCCACCGGGATCCGTTCCGCGACTTCCTGCCCCTGCGCCCGCAATTCCGCCACGACGCGGTCCAGCCGCGCGCGGACCGCCACCACTTCCTCGCGGCCGGCGACCATCGGGATCAGCAGCCGCACCGGCCCGTAGCCGGAGGCGCGCGCGATCGCCCGCAGCTGGGTGTCGAGCAGCGCCGGCCGCGAGAGCGACAGGCGCACGCCGCGCAAGCCCATCGCCGGGTTGGGCTCGTTCTCCAGCGCCAGGCCGCTGCGGTCGGCCTTGTCGGCGCCGACGTCCAGCGTGCGGATCGTGACCGTGCGGCCGGTCATGCCGAGCACGAGGTCGCGATAGGCGCGGAACTGCGCCTCCTCGTCGGGCAGTTCCCGGCTGCCCAGGAACAGGAATTCGGTGCGGTACAGGCCGACGCCGGCCGCGCCGAGGGCGTGCGCCTCGGCCACGTCCTCGCGCGACTCCGCGTTGGCCCAGAGCTTGACGTCGACGCCGTCGAGCGTGCGCGAGGGTTCGCGGCGCAGCCGGCGCAACTGCTTGCGTTCGCGCGCCTGGTCGCGCAAGCGTGCGCGGTGCTCGCGCAGGTCGGCCGGGCCGGGCTCGACCACCACCCGGCCGCCGCCGCCGTCCACCGCGAGCACGTCGCCGTCGTTGATCCGCTGCAGCGCGCCGGTGGCGCCCACCACCAGCGGCAGGTGCAGGCTGCGGGCGAGGATCGCAGTGTGCGACAGGGGATTGCCGCTGGTGGTGACCACCGCCATCACCCCCTGGCCCTGGAGCTGCGCCAGTTCCGCGGGGGCGACGTTGTCGGTGACCAGGATTTCGCCGGCGACGCCGCCGACGCCAGGCTCGCCGGTATCGCGGTGCAGTGCCGCGTGGATGCGGCCGATCACCTGGTCGATGTCGTCGATGCGGCTGCGCAGGTAGGCGTCGTCCATGCCCTCGAACACGCCGGCGATCCGGTCGCGCTGCAGCCGCAGCGCATAGTCGGCGCTGTAGCGGCCGTCGCGGATCAGGTCGTCGAGGCCGTGCAGCAGCTCCGGGTCGTCGAGCAGCAGCGCGTGCAGGTCGAGGAACTCGCCCACTTCCTGCGCGAGGGCGCCATGCAGGCGCTGGCGCAGGCCGTGCATCTCGGCGCGGACGATGCGGATGGCGTCGTGCAGCCGGGACAGTTCGGCGTCGACGTCCTCGATGCGTTCCTCGGCGACCTCCAGCACGTGCGGCAGGCGGACCCGGGCACGGCCCAGCGCGTTGCCGCGCGAGGCGCCCTGGCCTGAGAGCTCGCGCCGCATCAGGCGTCCTCGTCGAAGCGGCGCTCGAACAGTTCGCACACCGCCTGCGCGGCGGCGGCCTCGTCCTCGCCCTGCACCCGCAGCAGCACCGGCGTGCCCTGGCCGGCGGCGAGGAGCATCACGCCCATGATGCTCTTGGCGTTGACCTCCCGGCCCTTGGCGGCGAGCGTGGCGTTGGCGCGGAAGGCCGACAGCACCTGCACGAGCCGGGCCGTGGCGCGGGCGTGCAGGCCGAGGCGGTTGCTGACGGTGAGTTCGCGTTCGATCACGTGGGGGCCTCAGGCGTCGTCGCGGACGACGCCATTGCGTGCGCCCGCCGCGGCGACGGCGGGCAGTTCATCCAGTCCAAGCTCGGCATAGTTCATGACCCGCAGCAGCATCGGCAGGCCGAGGCCCGACACCCGCCGCACCGGCGTGCCCAGCCGGGCCAGCTTCGCGGCGAGGTTGCTGGGCGTCGCGCCGTAGAGGTCGGTCAGCACCAGCACGCCGTCGCCCTCGTCCACCCGCCGCAGCGCCGCGCTGGCCGCCGGCAGCACCGCATCGGGATCCGAATCGAAGGAGACCTCGAACGCCTCCGCCTTCAGCGGCAGGTTCGGCAGCAGCTTGCCCGCGACCGCGAGCAACGCGGTACCGATCCCGATGTGGGTGACGAGCAGGACGCCGACGGCCATGCCACAACTTAACAGAGCGGCGCGCGTCGCCTCAATCCTGCCTTTTCAACCCATGTGCCGGTTCAACCCAAGTGCCGGTTCAACCCGCGTGCCGGTTCAATCCAGCTCGCGGTGGTGCACCGCCACCTCGCCCCAGCCACGGTCGCGGAAGTGGCCGGCCAGGCGTTCGGCCAGGTACACCGAGCGGTGGCGGCCGCCGGTGCAGCCGAAGGCCACGGTGGCGTAGCTGCGGGTGTCGGTGCGCAGGCGCGGCAGCCAGTCGTCGAGGAAGGCCGCGACCTGGTCGGCGTAGGCCACGACGTCCCGCTGCGCGTCCAGGTGGTCGCGGACGGCGTGGTCGCGCCCCGACAGCGGGCGCAGTACCGGGTCCCAGTGCGGGTTGGGCAGGACGCGGGCGTCGAACACGAAGTCGGCGTCCGGCGGCACGCCGCGCCGGTAGGCGAAGGATTCGAACAGCAGCGAGAGCTCGTCGCTGCCCAGGCCGAACTCGGTGATCACCTGCCGGCGCAACTGGTGCACGTTCAGCGCGCTGGTATCCACCACCACGTCGGCCACCTGGCGCAGTGGCTTGAGCACCTGGCGCTCGAGCGAGATCGCATCGGCCAGCGCCAGGCCCAGGTGGCTGAGGGGATGGCGGCGCCGGGTATCGGCATAGCGCCGCAGCAGCACCGTGTCCTCGGTGTCGAAGAACACCAGGCGCGGGTCCAGCCCCAGTTCGCCCACCGCGGACAGCCATTCCGGGATCCGCGCCAGGTCGCTGTTGCGGTTGCGCACGTCGATGCCGACGGCCAGCTTCTCCGGCGTGCCCTCGCTGCCGGTGACGCTGCGCACGAAGGCGGGCAGCAGGTCGGCCGGGAGGTTGTCCACGCAGTAGAAGCCGAGGTCCTCCAGCGTCTTCAGGGCCACCGACTTGCCCGAGCCGGACATGCCGCTGACCACGATCAGCTGGGGGCCGGCGTTGGCGTTCACTGCGCGCGTTCCAGGAAGTGGCTGTGCCGGGCCATGAAGGCCGCCGCGGGATCGACGCCCTTCGCGCGCAGGATGTGCACGCGCGCCGCCGCCTCGGTAAGCACGGCGAGGTTGCGGCCGGCGATGACCGGGAGCGTGACGGTGGGGACGTCCAGGTCGAGCACGCGGCGCGTGCCGAGGTCGCCGGTGAGGCGTTCGATGCCGTTGGCGGACGGCGTGGCCATCGGCGGCGTCAGGTGCACGATCAGGCGCAGGTACTTGTTCCGCTTCACCGCGGTGTCGCCGAACATCTCGCGGATGTTGAGCACGCCCAGGCCGCGCACCTCGAGCAGGTCCTGCAGCAGCTCGGGGCAGGTGCCATCGAGCACGTCCGGCGCGATCTGGGTGAACTCGGGCGCGTCGTCGGCGACCAGGCGGTGGCCGCGCGTGATCAGCTCCAGCGCCAGCTCGCTCTTGCCCGAGCCCGATTCGCCGGTCACCAGCACGCCGATCGAATAGATTTCCATGAAGACGCCATGCAGCGTCACCCGCGGCGCCAGCGTGCGCGCGAGGTGGTACTGCAGGTGGTTGAGCAGCTCATGGCCGCGCTTGGGCGAGGACCACAGCGGGATCGCCGATTCCTCCGCGGCGATGCGCAGGTCCTCGGGGCAGGGCTGGTCCTTGCTGATGACCAGCGCCAGCGGCCGGAAATGCATGATCTTGTGGATCGTCTCCCAGCGCTGGCGCGAATCCAGCGCGTCGAGCCAGGTGAGTTCCTCGGTGCCGAGGATCTGCACCTTGTTCGGATAGATGGCGTTGAGGTAGCCGGCCAGCGACGGCCGCCGCGCCACCGTCTCCACCGCTTCGAGCCGGTGCGGCCCGCCCTCCTGGCCCGCCAGCCAGCGCAGCTCCAGGCGTTCGCGCTGCTGCTCGAACAGTTCGCTGGCGCTGATGCTCGCGGTCATGGCGCGCGCCCTGCCTCCAGCAGGCGCGCCAGCGCCGCCGCGTCGCCGGCCCCGCGCAACGCTGCGCGGAACCCCGGATCGGCGAAATGCTCGGCCAGCTCCGAGAGCAGCTGCAGGTGCTGCTGGGTGAAGTGCCGGGGCACGGTCATCGCGAAGACCAGGTCCACCGGCTCCCCGTCGCCGGCCCCGAAGTCCACCGCTGGCGACAGCCGCAGGAAAGCCGCGCGCGCCTCGCCGAAACTGCCGCAGCGGCCGTGGGGGATGGCGACGCCGTGGCCGATCGCCGTGCAGCCCAGCCGCTCGCGCTGGCGCAGGCATTCGGCGATCGGTGCGGCGCCGTCGTCGCTGCCCGCCAGCAGCCGCGCCGCGGCGTCCAGCACCGCGTCGCGGTCCAGCGGGGCGTCCAGCACGGCGATGCGTTCGTGGTCGATGAGGTCCTTCAGGGGCATCGGCGGCCGGATCCTTGTGGGTCGTCGGGCGCGGGGGCTAGGCGAAGTCGCCGCTGCGCGACGCGCTCTCCGCACGGCGCACGCTGTCCTGCTGCTTTTCCTTGTGCTTGACCAGCAGGCGGTCCAGCTTGTCGGCGAGCAGGTCGATCGCCGCGTACATGTCCTGTCCGGTCGCATCCGCGTGCAGGGTGCGACCGTGGATGGCCACCGTCGCGTCGGCGCGATGCTCGACGCCGTCGACGGCCAGGGTGGCGCGCACGTCCAGCGGCTGTTCGAAATGGCGGCCGAGCCGCGCCAACTTGGTCTCGACGTAGTCCCGCAGGGCGGGCGTGACGTCCATCTGCTGGCCGTAGGTGTCGATGCGCATCGCTCTCTCTCCTTCTTGCCTTGCCGGTTGCCTGGCGACAGCATGGCCCGGATCGCCGGAAACGCTGTGAACTTCAGGTTAAGCCGGGCGCAGGCGTTCCTGGGAAGAAGGAATGTTCTGGGCTTCCCGGTATTTTGCCACGGTGCGCCGGGCCACCGGGATGCCGGCGGCCTTGAGCGCGTCGGCCAGGCGCGCGTCGGACAGGGGCTTGCGTGGATCCTCGGCCTCGACCAGCCGGCGGATCATCGACTGGATCGCGGTACTTGAGGCTTCGCCCCCGGCGCCCGTGTCGATGCCCGACGCGAAGAACGCGCGCAGCGGCAGCGTGCCGCGCGGGGTGCGCACGTACTTGCGCGAGACCGCGCGGGACACGGTGGACTCGTGCACGCCGACTTCGGCCGCGACCTCGCGCAGCGTCAGAGGCCGCAGAGCGCGGTCGCCGAACTCGAGGAAGCCGGATTGCTGGCGCACCAGGCAGCGCACGACCTTGAGCAGCGTGTCGCCGCGCGCCTGCAGGTTCTTCAGCAGCCAGCGCGCCTCCTGCAGG
>DASWQG010000216.1:0-9289 GCA_036403775.1 Luteimonas sp. | reverse complement strand
TGGGGCGCGGGTTGAGCGTGCCGCAGCGGCTGCAGGTGCGCAACGCCTCGTCGCGGTAGAAGCGCTCGAACACGCGGAAGAAGTCCTGCTCGATGTCCACCAGGTGGAAGGATTCCTCGTAGAGCTTCTGGTTGCAGTTGATGCAGAACCACATCAACGCGTCGTCCTCGTGGGCCAGGCGCTTGCGCTCGACCACCAGCCCGACCGAGCCCGGCATCCGCTGCGGCGAGTGCGGCACTCGCGGCGGCAGGTAGAACCTCTGGCCGGCGTGGATCGGGATGTCGCGCGGCGCCCCGTCCTCCTGGATGCGCAGCACCATCTCGCCCTCCAGCTGGTAGAACAGCTCGGGGCCTTCCTCGAAGTGGTAGTCGGTGCGGGTATTGGGGCCGCCGACGATCATCACGATGTAGTCGCCGTCGTAGATGCACTTGTTGCCGACCGGCGGCTTGAGCAGGTGGCGGTGTTCCTGGATCCAGGCCTGCAGGTCGATGGGGGCGGGAAGGGCCATGGCTGCCTCCTCTGGCTCAGGCGTGGCGGCCGGGGGCCGCGATGCATTTCAGTTCGACGCTGATCGGCGTGGGCAGGGCGGTGATGCCGACCGTCGTCCGGCATGGCGCGGCAGCAGCATCGGGAAAATGCTCCGCCCACACCGCGTTCCAGCCCCTGAAGTCGCGCGCCATGTCGGTCAGGAACACGGTGACGTCCACCAGGTCTTCCCAGCGGGCACCGCTGGCCTCGAGCACCGCGCGGACATTGGCCAGCACGGCGCGGGACTGCGCCTCGATGCCCTCGGGAATCGCGTCGGTGCCGGGCGCGCGCGGGCCGATGCCGGACAGGAACAGCAGGTCGCCGACGCGGCGCGCGTGCGGGTAATGGCCGACGGCCTTCGGCGCGCCCGCCGCGTGGATGCCGGGGCCGGCGCTCACGCCGCCACTCCGGCGCGCGCCCGCACGCCGGCGACGGCGCCGTCGTACACGGACTGCAAGGCCTCGGGCGAGTCCACGTCCATGCCGAGCTCGCGCACGCGGCCGTCGGCGAGGCTGTAGACCCATCCGTGGACCATCAGCTGCTGGCCGCGCGTCCAGGCGTCGCGGATGACCGTGGTCAGGCAGACGTTCTCCGCCTGCTCGATGGCGTTGAGCTCGCACAGCACGTCGTGGCGCGCGGGCGAGGGCACGGCCTCGAGCAGCGCGGCGTGCTTCTGGGCGACGTCGCCGACATGGCGGATCCAGTTGTCGGCCAGGCCCACGCGGCTGCCGTGCAGCGCGGCGCCGACGCCGCCGCAACCGTAGTGCCCGACCACCAGGATGTGGCGCACCTTCAACACGTCCACCGCGAACTGGATCACCGACATGCAGTTGAGGTCGGTGTGCACCATGACGTTGGCGATGTTGCGGTGGACGAACACCTCGCCCGGCGCCAGGTCGACCACCTGGTTGGCGGGCACCCGCGAATCGGAGCAGCCGATCCACAGGTACTGTGGCGCCTGCTGGCGCGACAGCCGTTCGAAGAAGCCGGGATCCTCCCGCTCGACCCGTTCCGACCAGTCGCGGTTGTTGCGCAGCAGCGCGGCGAGTTCGTTCCTCATGCGTCGGTGTCCTGTGCGGTCATTGCGGCAGCGCGATGCAGACGTTGCGCGGCTCGGTGAAGAAGCGCATGGCCTCGGCGCCGCCCTCGCGGCCGAGGCCCGACTGGCCGGTGCCGCCGAAGGGGGTGCGCAGGTCGCGCATCAGCCAGGTGTTGATCCAGACGATGCCGGCCTGCAACCGCGCCGCCATGCGGTGCGCGCGGTCCAGGTCCCGGGTCCACAGCGACGCGGACAGGCCGTAGTCGCAGGCGTTTGCCAGCGCCAGCGCTTCGTCGTCGCCGTCGAAGGGCTGCAGCGTCGCCACCGGGCCGAAGATTTCCTCGCGGTTGCTGGCGCACCCGGGCCCGAGGCCTTCGACGACCGTCGGCGCGACGAACCAGCCGGGGCGGTCGAGCGCCTGGCCGCCGCACAGCACGCGGCCGCCTTCCTCGCGGGCACGGGCGATGGCCGCGGTGACCTTGTCGAAGTGCGCCTGCGACACCAGCGGGCCGAGGTCCGCGTCGGGATCCATCGGGTCGCCGACGCGCAGCGCCAGCGCGCGCTCGACGAAGGCATCGCGGAATTCCTGGTAGATGCCGCGCTCGACCAGGATGCGCGAGCCGCACAGGCAGATCTGCCCGGTGTTCTGGAACGCGGAACGCACGATCACCGGCAGCTGCGCGCGCCAGTCGCTGTCGGCGAACACGAGGGTCGGGTTCTTGCCGCCCAGCTCAGCGACACCTTCTTCAGCAGCGGACCGGCGATGCCGGCGATGCGCCGGCCGATGGCGGTGCTGCCGGTGAAGGACACCGCCTTCAGCGCCGGATGCGCCACCAACGGCTCGCCGACCTCCGGGCCGAGCCCGTGGACGACGTTGAGCACGCCGCGCGGGAAGCCGAGGCCGGCGGCGAGTTCGCCGAGCATCGTCGCCGTCAGCGGCGTGACCTCCGAAGGCTTCGCCACCACCGTGTTGCCCGCCGCGAGCGCCGGTGCGATCTTCCAGGTGAACAGGTACAGCGGCAGGTTCCAGGGCGAGATCGTCGCGATGCTGCCCAGCGGCTGGCGCAGCGTGTAGTTGAGCCCGGCCTGGCCATGGTGCGATTCGCTGGCGAACTGCGTCGCGGCGTGGGCAAAGAAGCGCAGGTTGCTGACCGCCCGCGGGATCTCGACCTCGCGCGCCAGGCGCAGCGGCTTGCCGCCATCGCGCGCCTCGGCGTGGGCGAAGTCGTCGAGCCGCGCCTCCAGCGCGGCCGCCAGGCGCTCGAGCCATTGCGCGCGCACGTCGTTGGGCAGCGCGGCCCAGGCGGGTGCCGCGCGTCGCGCCGCGTCCACGGCGGCCTCGACGTCCGCGGCGTCGCCGCGCGCGACTTCGGCGTATCCGGTGCCGCGCGCGGGGTCGGACACGGGGAGCCACCGGCCCGAGGCGGGCTTGCGGGCTTCACCGTCGATCCAGTGGTGGAGTTGCATGCCGGGAACCCTAGATCGACTGCATGCGGCCGCCGTCGACCGCGAGGCTCACGCCGTTGACGTAGCCGGCCGCCGGCGAGCAGAGGAAGGCGATCACGCCGCCGATTTCCGCCGGCTCGGCGAAGCGCCCGGCCGGCACGTTCTGGCGCATGCCGTCGAGGATGGCTTCCTCGCTCTTGCCGGTCGCCGCCGCGCGGTCGCGCGCCAGCTGCGCGATGCGGCCGGTCGCGGTGTAGCCGGGCAGCACGTTGTTGACGGTGATGCCGAACGGCGCCAGTTCGCGCGACAGGGTCTTGGCCCAGCTGGCGACGGCGCCGCGGATCGTGTTGGAGACGCCGAGGTTGGGGATCGGCTCGCGCACCGAGGTCGAGACCACGTTGCAGATGCGGCCCCAGGTGCCGGCGCGCATCGCCGGCAGCACCGCCTGCACCAGCAGGTGGTTGGCGACCAGGTGGCGGCGGAAGGTGTCGAGGAATTCGTCGGGCGTGGCCGCGTGCAGCGGGCCGCCCTTCGGCCCGGCGGTGTTGTTCACCAGGACCTGCACCGGGCGGCCCGAGGCCAGCGCCAGCACCTTCGCCTGCGCCGACTCCGGGTCGCCCATGTCCGCGGCGATCCAGCCGTGCCGTTGGCCGTCGCGGCGTGGCAGCGCGTCGGCGACGGCGCGCAGCGCGTCGTCGCGCCGGGCCAGCACGGTGACGTCGGCGCCCAGCAGCGCCAGCTCGTGGGCGGCGGCGCGGCCGATGCCTTCCGAGGCGCCGCAGACCAGCGCGTGCTTGCCGGCCAGGTCGAGGTCCATCAGTCGCGGTCCTCCCGTGGGGCCGGCGGGCGGCCATCCAGGCCGGTGAACATCCGCCGCCGCAATGCCTCGTCGTCGTCGTCCCGCGGCGGGGCCACGTCCTCGAGGCGGAAGCCGCGCGCCAGCGCGTCCTCGGCATCCAGGCCGTCGTATTCGACGTATTCCGCGTCCAGCAGCGCCGAACGCGCGGTGTCCTCGCTGTCGTAGGCGAGGGTGTTGCCGTCGCTGTCGAGCACCTCCGCGGTGCCCGCCTCGCGCACGCGCAACCGCGCCCAGGCGATGTAGCGGCCCAGCGTCGCCAGCCACCATTGGTCGCCGCCGCTCACAGGACCAGCGACCAGAGCCAGAGGATGCCGGCCAGCGCCAGGCCCAGCAGGATCACCGCCAGCGCGATCCGCGCCGGCGTCGCCAGGCCGCTGAGCGAGCGGTCGGGGTGGGCGCGGTAGCCGCCGCGCAGCAGCCACCACAGCGCCGCCGGCTTCAGGAACAGCGCGTCGCCCAGTTCCGCGCGGATCGCCGCGTGGCGGTCGCGGATGTGCACCAGGGTCAGCGGCCAGAAGATCACGAACGCGGTGGCGCCGCCGATCGCGATGGCGACGAACAGCAGCGCCAGGAACAGGACGAGGTCGGTGGTCATGGCTGCCGCGCCTAGAACTCGGCGTTGCCGGGCGCGCGCGGATAGGGGATCGCGTCGCGGATGTTGGACAGGCCGCAGGTGTAGACCACCAGGCGCTCGAAGCCCAGGCCGAAGCCGGCGTGCGGCACCGTGCCGTAGCGGCGCAGGTCCCGGTACCACTGGTAGTGCGAGGCGTCGAGGCCGAACTGGGCGATGCGCGCGTCGAGCACGTCCAGGCGCTCCTCGCGCTGCGAGCCACCGATGATCTCGCCGATGCCCGGCGCCAGCACGTCCATCGCCGCGACCGTCCTGCCGTCGTCGTTGAGCCGCATGTAGAACGACTTGATGTGCTCCGGGTAGTCGGTGACCACGACCGGCCGGCCGACGTGCACCTCGGTCAGCCAGCGCTCGTGCTCGGTCTGCAGGTCCAGGCCCCATTCCACCGGGAACTCGAACTTCTGCCCGGAGCGCTGCAGCAGCCCGACCGCGTCGGTGTAGCTGATCTTCTCGAACGGCGCGTTGACGAAGGCCTCCAGCCGCGAGACCGCGTCCTTCTGCACGCGCTCGGCGATGAAGGCCATGTCGTCCGCGCGCTCGTGCAGCACCGCGCGGAACAGGTACTTGAGGAAGTCCTCGGCGACGCGCGCGTCCTCGGCGAGGTCGGCGAAGGCGATCTCCGGCTCGACCATCCAGAACTCCGCCAGGTGGCGGGTGGTGTTCGAGTTCTCCGCGCGGACGGTCGGGCCGAAGGTGTAGACCTTGCTCAGCGAGAGGCAATAGGCCTCGACGTTGAGCTGGCCGGACACGGTGAGGAAGGTTTCCCTGCCGAAGAAGTCGCGGCCGTGGTCCACCTGGCCCGCCGCGTCGCGCGGCAGGTTGGCCAAGTCGAGCGTGGACACGCGGAACATCTGCCCCGCGCCCTCGGCGTCGGAGGTGGTGATGATCGGCGTGGAGATCCAGAAATAGCCCTGCTCGTGGAAATAGCGGTGCACGGCCTTGGCCAGGCAGTCGCGGATCCGGGTGACCGCGCCGAACAGGTTGGTGCGCGGCCGCAGGTGCGCCACCTCGCGCAGGAACTCCAGCGAGTGCGCCTTGGGCTGGATCGGGTAGGTCTCCGGGTCGTCGACCCAGCCGACCACCTCGATCGACTCCGCCTGGATCTCGAACGCCTGGCCCTGGCCCTGAGAGGGCGCCAGGGTGCCGGTGCATACCACCGAGCAGCCGGCGGTGAGGCGCTTCACCTCGCTGTCGTAGTTCGGCAGGCTGGCGGGGGCCACCACCTGGATCGGCGCGAAGCACGAGCCGTCGCTGACGTTGACGAAACTCAGCCCGGCCTTGGAGTCGCGGCGGGTGCGCACCCAGCCCCGCACGGTGACTTCGCCGCCCACCGGCAGCTTGCCGGCAAGCGCATGTTCGACGGAGACAGTGGTCATTCCTGAATTCTACCCAAGCCGGGTGGCGTGGGCGCGGCGCAAGGCGCGAACGGGCCGGTCGCGGCGATACAATGGCGGCATGGCGATCCATCTTGCCCCCGCGGCCATCGACCGCATCCGTGGCTATCTGGCCGCGGACCCCTCGGCCCTCGGCCTGCGCTTCGGCGTGATCCGCACCGGCTGTTCCGGTTGGGGCTACCTCGCGGAGCTGGCGAAGGACGAGCGCGCCGGCGACACCGTGTTCGAGGACGGCGGCGTGCGCATCTACGTGGACGCCGACAGCCTGCCGCTGGTGGACGGCACCCGCATCGACTTCCTCAAGGCGGGCCTGAACGAGCAGTTCACCTTCGCCAACCCGAACGTGGCGGGGGAGTGCGGCTGCGGGGAGTCCTTCACCACGGACGCCGACAGGGCGGCCTGATTCCCTATATAATGGGCGGCTCCCCCGCGGGGAGACCTTGCTCCACCGGCGCCGTGCCGGGGGGCTGCCTGGCCGGTCCGCCGGCCGACATCCACAAGGACACCACCATGCGTCATTACGAAATCGTGTTCCTGGTCCATCCGGACCAGAGCGAGCAGGTGCCGGCCATGATCGAGCGCTACAAGGCGCTGATCGAGGGCGGCAACGGCAAGATCCACCGCCTCGAGGACTGGGGCCGCCGGCAGCTGGCCTATCCGATCGACAACCTGGTCAAGGCCCACTACGTGCTGTTCAACATCGAGGCCGGGCAGGAAGTCCTGAACGAGCTGGTCGATGCGTTCCGCTTCAACGACGCGATCCTGCGCCACCTGGTCATCCGCCGCGACGAGGCGGTGACCGAGCAGTCGCTGATCATGAAGAACAAGGACGAGAAGGGCGACAAGCCCGAGCGTGGCGAGCGTCGCCGCCGCGACGACGAGGGCGAAGGCGGCAAGTCCGACGACGCCGACACCGCCGAAGCCGCCTAAGCCACGCCTTTCAGGAGCAGCCACGACATGTCCAAGTTCTTCCGCCGCCGCAAGTTCTGCAAGTTCACCGCCGAGGGCGTCAAGGAGATCGACTACAAGGATCTCAACACCCTGCGCCAGAACCTGACCGAGACCGGCAAGATCGTGCCGAGCCGCATCACCGGCACCAAGTCCAAGTACCAGCGCCAGCTGGCCACCGCGGTCAAGCGCGCCCGTTACCTGGCGCTGATCCCGTACACCGACAACCACAACGCCTGAGGTCGACAATGGAACTGATTCTTCTGCAGAAGGTCACGAACCTCGGCGGCCTGGGCGACAAGGTCAGCGTCAAGCCGGGTTACGGGCGCAACTTCCTCGTGCCGCAGGGCAAGGCCGTGCCGGCCACCCCGGCCAACATCGCCGAGTTCGAGGCGCGCCGCGCCGAGTACGAGGCCAAGGCGCAGTCGCTGCTGTCCGAGGCCGAGCAGCGCAAGGCCAAGCTGGAAGGCGCGAGCGTGACGATCTACGCCAACGCCTCCACCGAGGGCAAGCTGTACGGTTCGGTCGGCCCGCGCGAGATCGCCGAGGCGCTGACCAGGCACGGCATGCCGGTCGAGAAGTCGGAAGTGGTGATGGGCGAGGGCGCGATCCGCCACATCGGCGAGTCCGAGGTCGTCGTGCACCTGCACGCCGACGTCGAGGTCCCGGTCAAGGTCGTGGTCGAGCCCGAAGCCGCCTGATCCACGCCGCATCGCGACACCCGAGCGGGCGCCCACGTGGCGCCCGTTCTTTTTTCCTTCCTCGAGGCGAGCGTCGCTCTGGGGCGGTCCGCCCATCCAAGCTCCCCAGCGTCGTCGCGTCGCAGCTGGTGCGATGCCCACCGGTTATCCACAGAGTTGTCTGCAACGCTCCCCGGGTGGCGGCGACTAGGATGATGACCGAGCGACAACAACAACAGGGCCGCGACGACGGCCCGGCCGGGGGAGTCACCACACTGATGAGCGCACGCCAGGGCTTTCGGGCCGATGCCCCCTTCCCGCCACGCGGGGACCACCGCGTCGAGCAGCTGCGCGTGCCGCCGCAGTCGATCGAAGCCGAGCAGGCGGTGCTGGGCGGCCTGATGCTCGCGCCCGATGCCTTCGACCGCATCGCCGACGTCCTCACGGACGACGACTTCTACCGGCGCGACCACCAGCTGATCTTCCGAGCGATCCGCGAACTGGCCGAGAAGAACCGGCCGTACGACGCGGTGACCCTGGGCGAATGGTTCGAGTCCATGGGCCAGTCCGAGCAGGTCGCCGGCGGCGCCTACCTGGTCGAGCTCGCCAGCACCACGCCGTCGGCGGCCAACATCGCCGCCTACGCCGAGATCGTCCGCGACAAGGCGGTGCTGCGGCAGCTGATCGAGGTCGGCACCGGGATCGTCAACAACGGCTTCCAGCCCGACGGCCGCGAGACGCGCGAGATCCTCGACGCCGCCGAATCCAGCGTGCTGGCGATCGCCGAGCACAGCGCCAAGGGACGGATGGACTACGTGTCGGTGCACAGCGCGCTGGCCGAGGCCTTCGACGTCCTGCAGAAGCGCTTCGAGAGCGGCGGCAGCGTCACCGGCCTGCCCACCGGCTACACCGAATTCGACGAGATGACCGCGGGCCTGCAGCCGACGGACCTGCTGATCCTGGCGGCGCGCCCGTCGATGGGCAAGACCACGCTCGCGCTGAACATGGCCGAGTACGCGGCGATGAAGTCGAAGCAGCCGGTGGCGATCTTCTCGATGGAGATGTCGGCCAGCCAGCTGGCGCTGCGCCTGATCTCCTCGGTGGGGCGGATCAACGCCACCCGCCTGCGCACCGGCCAGCTCGAGGACGAGGACTGGAGCCGCGTGACCAGCGCGATCCGGCTGCTGCGCGAGGCCAGGATCTTCATCGACGACGAGCCGGCGCTGTCGCCGGAGAAGCTGCGCGCCAAGGCCCGCCGCATCAAGAAGGAGCACGGCCTGGGGCTGATCGTCATCGACTACCTGCAGCTGATGGCGGTGCCCGGCAACAGCGAGAACCGCGCGACCGAGATCTCCGAGATCTCGCGTTCGCTCAAGGGCCTGGCCAAGGAACTCAACGTGCCGGTGATCGCGCTGTCGCAGCTCAACCGCTCGCTGGAGACGCGCACCGACAAGCGGCCGATGATGGCCGACCTGCGCGAGTCCGGCGCCATCGAGCAGGACGCGGACGTGATCGTCTTCATCTACCGCGACGAGTACTACAACAAGGAAAACTCGCAGGACAAGGGCCTGGCCGAGATCATCATCGGCAAGCAGCGAAACGGCCCGACCGGTTCGATCAAGCTCAAGTTCTTCGGCGAGTACACCCGCTTCGACAACCTCGCCCACGACGCGGTCGGCTCGTTCGAGTAACCCCTTCGGACGGGCGCTCGTTGCCGGGTGGCGTGGCTCCTGCATCAGGAACCTGGGTGCTGCGAGTGCGGTT
>DASWQG010000215.1:0-2534 GCA_036403775.1 Luteimonas sp. | reverse complement strand
GCAGCCGTCGAGGTCGCGCAGGTAGCGGCGCACCGAATTGGCGACGTGCTCGCGCAATGGCGGACGCGGGCCGCTGCGGGCGGGTTCGTTGCGTTCGGCGTTCAAGCGGATTCCCCGGCGAGGTGCATCAGGCGTGGCATGGAGGTGACTCGGGCCGCCGCCGCGTGCTGCCGGCGGGGGAACGAGTCTAGCGCGCCCCCGGCGGCGCCGCCACGCGACCCCGGCGCCGGATCAGCGGAAATCGAAGGTGAACGCGACCACCCCGGGCGCCGGTTCCACCAGGTCCATTTCGATGCGCGCCGAGTGGCCGCTCGCGAGGGTGGATTGCGTGGGCGCTTCGCCGAGGTATTCGCGCGGCTGGAACGCGCGGCTGCCGACGGTGCGCCCGTCGACGTCGTCCAGCGCCAGCACCAGCACCGGCCACGCCTGCGGCCACACCGCGTCGTTGCGGAACTCCGCGCTGACGCGCAGCACGCCGGGATGGCCGGGCAACGGGCGGACGTCGCGGCGCACGAGCGTCAGCGCCTCGGGTTCGCGCCACGGCGGCACGTCGCAACGCAACACCGCGCACGCGCCGATGACGACGGGTCGCCAGCGTGCATCCGCCGCGAGCGCTTCGCGGTCGGCCAGCACCACCTGCACGCACAGCAGCAGCGCCAGCGCGGCGACGATGGCGATCCCGATCCAAGGGCGCGGCGCGCGGCCGCCCTCGCCATCGGGCGGGCGGATGAAGGTCGGCAGCGCGCGCGTGCGGCTCATGCGCGACGCCGCCCGTCGATGCGCATCCAGTCGCCTTCGCGCGCGACCGCCAGGTCGTCGAACCAGGCGGCATAGCGCTGCAGGAGCGGCGCTTCCTGCCCGTGCAGGATCCCGGACAGCGCGATGCGCCCGCCCGGCGCCACCCGCGCGGCGAGGGTGCCGGCCAGCGCGTCCAGCGCCGAGGCGAGGATGTTGGCCACGACCACCGGATAGGTCCGGGTGGGCTCGTCGGCGGGCGCGAACACCTCCAGCCGCGCCTCCACGCCGTTGCGGGAGGCGTTGTCGCGCGTGGCCTGCAGCGCCTGCGGATCGTTGTCCACGCCGGTCGCGCTGGCGGCGCCCAGCTTGAGCGCCGCGAGGGCCAGAATTCCGCTGCCGCAGCCGTAGTCGAGGACGGCGGCGTCGCGCAGGCGTCCCTCGGCGGCCAGGGTGTCGAGCCATTGCAGGCACAGCGCCGTTGTCGGATGGGTGCCGCTGCCGAAGGCCAGGCCCGGATCGAGCCGGACGACCGCGGCACCCGCGTCATCGGCGCCCGGCGGCAACTCGCGGTTCCAGGGCACGATCCAGGTGCGCGCGCCGAAGCGCAGCGGCTGGTACTGGTCCATCCAGGCGCGTTCCCAGTCCTGGTCCTCGACGTTGCGGAAGCGCGCGCCGGTCCAGTCCAGGCCGGGATCGAAGCTTTCCAGCGCCGCCAGCAGCATCAGCGCGTCGGCGTCGTGCGGGAACAGCGCCGAGAGCGCGACCTCGCTCCACAGCGGCGTCTCGCCGACGCCGGGTTCGAGGATCGCGCGCTCGTCGGGCGTCGCGGCGTCGGCGTCCAGCAGCGTCACCGCGAGCGCGCCGACGTCCTCCAGCGCGTGCTCGTAGCGCGGCTGTTCCTGTTCGCGGCAGTGGAGCGTCAGCTCGAGGAAAGGCATCCCCGCATTCTAGCGGCGCAGCAATCCCTTCAGCAGGCTCTTCACGGGCGCCTCCGGCGCCTCGGCTTCCTTCGCTTCCTCCTGGCGCGCGGCAGGGACGTCCATGCCGAGCATCGCCATCGCGGTGGACTTGGTGCGCACGCGCACGTTCCACTCCGGATCCCAGGCGGCCTTCGGGTCGGCCGGCTTCGGCGGCCAGGCGATGTGGCTCTCCTTGCCGTAGGCGATCATCCGCAGCATGCCGCCCGCCGCCTCGCCCTCCGCGCCGGCGAAAATGCCGCCGGGCATGGCGCACGAGGTCGCGCTGGCGGGCAGCAGCACCTTTTCCGCGATCCACTTGTCCACGGTGGCGTTGGGCAGGTAATCGACCACGCCCATGCCGGCGTCGGGCGTTTCCGAGCTGCTCCACAGCACCAGTTCCTTGTTGCGCGTGCCCATCGCGTGGAGGAAGTAGCCGCGCGCGCCGGCCACGGTCGGCCAGCGCCAGGTCTGGCCGCTGGCGAGGTCGCCGGTCGCGGACAGCTGGATCTTCGGCATGAAGTCCTGCGACTGGTCCAGGGTGAACTTCAGCGATGCGGGCACGCGGTCGCCGCTGACGACGTGCTCGCCCGCGAGCGAGGCGCCGTCCGGCACGTTGCGGCGGTCCTTCTGGTTCGGCCACAGCGCGGTGTCGGGTCCGGTGGTGATGCCGCGGTCCGGCGCGTAGCGGCCCTCCATCGAGCCGCTGACCGCGACCTTGCCGCCCTTGGTGCTGATCTCGATGACCTTCGGCTGGCCCTTGCGCACCTGCGTGCCGCAGCCCCAGTAGATGAGGATGCGGGTGGTGCTGTCGGGCACCTGGCCGTCGGCGACGCCGCC
>DASWQG010000214.1:0-4105 GCA_036403775.1 Luteimonas sp. | reverse complement strand
CCTGGGCCTGGACACGGTGCTGGTCGAGCGTTACGCCACGCTCGGTGGCGTCTGCCTCAACGTCGGCTGCATCCCGTCAAAAGCCTTGCTGCACGCCGCCGACGTGATCGAACAGGCCGCGCACGCCGGCGATTTCGGCGTGGACTTCGGCGCGCCGAAGATCGATCTCGGCAAGCTGCGCGGCTACAAGGACAGCGTCGTCGGCCAGCTGACCAAGGGCCTGGCCGGCATGGCGAAACAGCGCAAGGTGCGCGTGGTGCAGGGCACCGGCGTGTTCGTGTCGCCGAACGAGCTGGAGGTCACCGGCGACGACGGCAGGAAGCAGCTGCTCCGGTTCGGGCAATGCATCATCGCCGCCGGCTCGCAGGCGGTGAAGCTGCCGATGTTCCCCTGGGACGATCCCCGGGTCATGGATTCCACCGACGCGCTGCAGCTGGGCGAGGTGCCCGCGAAACTGCTCGTCGTGGGCGGCGGCATCATCGGCCTGGAAATGGCGACGGTGTACCGCGCGCTCGGCAGCGAGGTCACGGTGGTCGAGTTCATGGACCAGCTGATGCCGGGCGCCGACGCGGACCTGGTCAGGCCGCTGGCCGCGCGCCTGAAGAAGCAGGGCGTGTCGGTGCACCTGAAGACGAAGGTCGTCGACGCAAAGGTGCAGAAGGACGGCATCGCCTGCGGCTTCGAAGGCGACAGCATTCCGGCGGCCAAGGTGTTCGACCGCGTCCTGGTCGCGGTGGGCCGCGCGCCCAACGGCGGCAAGCTCGACGCCGGCAAGGCCGGGGTGAAGGTGACCGATCGCGGCTTCATCGAGGTCGACGCGCAGATGCGCACCAACGTGCCGCACATCTTCGCCATCGGCGACCTCGTCGGACAGCCGATGCTGGCGCACAAGGCGACGCACGAGGGCCACCTGGCCGCGGAAGTCGCCGCCGGGCAGAAGCGCGAGTGGGTGGCGCGCGTGATCCCATCGGTGGCCTACACCGACCCGGAAATCGCCTGGGTCGGCGTGACCGAGACCGAGGCGAAGGCGAAGGGCCTGTCGGTGGAGGTGGCGAAGTTCCCGTGGGCGGCGTCCGGCCGCGCGATCGGGCTGTCCCGCACCGAGGGCTTCACCAAGCTGGTGGTCGATGCCGCGACGCACCGGATCGTCGGCGGCGGCATCGTCGGCGTGCACGCCGGCGAGCTGGTCGCGGAGCTCGCGCTGGCCATCGAAATGGGCGCCGAGGCGGCCGACATCGGCCACACCATCCATCCGCACCCGACCCTGTCCGAATCCGTCGGCCTGGCCGCCGAGGTGTTCGAGGGCACGGTCACCGACCTCTATCTCCCCCGGAAGTAGGTAGCCCCGGCGCGAAGGCCGGGGCTGGGGCCCGCAACGACTGACGAGGAAGCTTACGGACCTTCCGGGTAGACCCGGCGCGCCGCGCGGGGTTCCGCCGGCGGCGGGATCCGTGGGGCTGCGGTTCACCCCCGTGACGAGCCTTCGGCGGTTGCCCGGGAATTCGCGCGCCTGCTATAATTTTTCGGCTTAGCAGGGCCGATTTTGTAGGCCCCCCGGCACCAAACTCCACTGTCGACGAGTCCGCGCGTGAACGATCCCCTCGATCCGGGTCGCCGCGCCGCAATGCGCGCGGTAGCCCTGCAGGCCGCCGCGACGCTGCTGGTCGCGGTGGCGTTTTTGGCATCGGGCCCCCGGCAGGCGCTGGCGGCGGCGGCAGGCGGATTCGCCCTGCTGGCCGGAAACGCCCTGGCGGCCTCGGTGGCGCTGGGCGGCGGCGTCCAGCCGGCGCGCGCGGCCTTCGCGCGGTTGCTGCTGGGCGTGGCGGGCAAGTGGTTGGTGGCAATCGTGGTGGTGGCGGTGGCGCTGGGTCCCTTCCGGCTGCCGCCGTTGCCCCTCCTGGCGGGGCTGGCGGGCGGTTTGCTCGCCTACCTCCTGGCTTTGAACCTGCGCATGGGGCGGCAGCGTTGATCTCGAGTCCTGACAACACGATCGCGACCGAGCCGGCAAGCGGCGGCTCGACCGAATACATCAACCACCACCTGCACCACCTGCAGGTCAGCGTGGGCGATGGGGCGTTCATGACGCTGAACGTGGATACGCTGGTCTTTACCGCGATCCTGTCGCTGCTGTTCCTGGTGGGTTTCATCGGCGCCGCGCGCCGCGCCACCGCCGGCGTGCCGGGCAAGTTCCAGACCATCGTCGAGATCATCGTCGGCTTCGTCGACGGCCTGGTCCGCGAGACCTTCCACGGCCGCAGCAAGCTGATCGCGCCGCTGTCGATCACCATCTTCCTGCTCGTGTTCCTGATGAACTTCATGGACATGGTGCCGGTGGACCTGCTGCCCTGGCTGTGGGCGGAAGGCTACGAGGCCGCGGGCCACGACCCCGCTCACGCCTACCTGCGCGTGGTGCCGACCGCCGACCTCAACACCACGCTGGGCCTGTCGCTCGCGGTGTTCCTGCTGATCCAGGTGTTCGGCATCTCGCACAAGGGCGTCGGTGGCTTCACCAGGGAGATCTTCACCGCGCCGTTCCATGCCACCGGCCCGGTGGGCAAGGTCGCGCTGGCGCCGGCCAACCTGCTGCTGCGCGTGATCGAGGAAGGCGTCCGCCCGCTGAGCCTGTCGCTGCGACTGTTCGGCAACATGTACGCCGGCGAGCTGATCTTCATCCTGATCGCGCTGATGACGCTCGACGCCTCGCTGGCGCACGTCGGCACGTGGTTCATGGGCGCCGCGCAGCTGGTCTCGGGCTTCATGTGGACCGCGTTCCACGTGCTGATCATCACCCTGCAGGCCTTCATCTTCATGATGCTCACGATCGTCTACCTCTCCATGGCGGCCGAGAGCCACTAGTTCGCGTTTCGTCTTTTCCTTTCCACCCGCGTCACCGAATCCAACCGGAGTAACAAGATGGATATCACCGTCCTCAACGCTGAAGTGCTCAAGTTCACCGTCATCGCGGCCGGCCTGCTGATCGGCCTGGGCGCCCTGGGCACCGCGATCGGCTTCGCCATCCTCGGCGGCAAGTTCCTCGAGGGCGCGGCCCGCCAGCCGGAGCTCACCCCGATGCTGCAGACCAAGATGTTCATCGTCGCCGGCCTGCTCGACGCCGTGCCGATGATCGGCGTCGCCATCGCCCTGCTGCTGCTGTTCGCGAACCCGCTGCTGGGCTCGATCGCCGGCTGAGGAGTCGTCCCATGCTTCCCAACCTCACTCTGGTCATCCAGGGCATCGCGTTCTTCGCGGTGGCCTGGCTGGTGATGAAGTTCGGCTGGCCGCCGATCATGGCGGCCATCGAGGAACGCCAGCAGAAGATCGCCGAGGGACTGGCCGCGGCCGACCGCAGCCAGAAGGACCTCGCGCTCGCGCAGGACAAGGCCAACGAGGCGCTCAAGGATGCGCGCGTCAAGGCCAACGAGATCATCGACCAGGCGCACCAGCGCGCGAACCAGATCGTCGAGGCCGCCAAGAACGAGGCGATCGCCGAGGCGAACCGGCAAAAGGCGCTGGCCGAGGCGGAGATCGCCGCGGCCGCGAACCGCGCCCGCGAGGACCTGCGTCGCCAGGTCTCGACGCTGGCGGTGACCGGCGCCGAGAAGCTGCTGCGCCGCGAGATCGATCCGGCCGCGCACAAGGCGCTGCTCGACGACCTGGCCGCGCAGCTGGCTGGCAAGGCGGCCTGACCCGTGAGCCAGGCCCTGACCCTCGCCCGTCCCTACGCCCGCGCCGCCTTCGGCATCGCGCGGGACGAGGGCGCCTTCGCCGCCTGGTCGCAGGCGCTGGGCTTCGCCGCGCAGGTCGCGGCGGATCCCCGCGTGGCCGGCATCCTCGCCAACCCGAAGCTGTCCGACGACGAGGCGGTGACGCTGCTTGCGGCGCCGGGCGCCGGCGAGTCGGTGTCGCGCTTCCTGCGGATGCTCTCGGAAAACCGCCGCATGGCGCTGTTGCCCGAGATCGCGGGGCTGTACGAGGAACTGCGGCACGAGGCCGAGCGCGTGGTCAAGGCCACCGTCACCTCCGCCACGGCGCTGCCCGACGCCGAGCTCGAGTCGATCCGCGCGGCGCTGCGCACGCGCTTCGGACGCGAGGTCGAGCTGGACAC
>DASWQG010000213.1:0-2418 GCA_036403775.1 Luteimonas sp. | reverse complement strand
GGATCGAGCACGACACCGCGCGCTCGGACGCGGAGTACGCCGCCAAGCTCGAGCGCTATGCGGCGTTGTGGGCGCAACAACGGCGCGCGGCGGGCAAGCGCGCCGGCCCGCTGGCGCCGCCGCTGCACGCGGCCGCGTACTGGCTGAAGAACTTCGTGCTGCGCGGCGGCTTCCTCGATGGCGGCCGCGCGCCGAGGTACCACTGGCTGCATGCGCGCTACGTCTATCGGAAGTACGCGCTGCTCCGCCGTCCTTGATCGCCGCCGCTCACCGGCAACGCGCCGTCGCGCTGCCGGGCAACAGCCACCAGTTGCGGCGAGTGGCGCCGCCGAGCGCTTGCGCGAGCGTGCGATCCACGCAGGGCGTCAACGCCACTTCCTGCACCAGCAGCCAGCGCGTCGCCGGTGCCCGCGCCTGCCAGGCGATGCCGCGGCGCAGCTGTTCTTCCGGCGTCTCGCGGAAACCGAACGTCTCGGCCGGACGATCCGCCATCAGCAGGTTCTGCTCGCGCCATGCGACGAGGCCGAGCTCGGCATCCGGGCCGATCCGCGCGCCGGCATCGCGCAGCAGCGCGGCCGAGGACCTGGCCGCGTCGAGCAGCGGGTAGGCGACCAGGCCGTACAGCACCCAGGTGCCGGCGAGCATCGCCAGCATCGCGGGAATCGCGCGCCGCCGCCGTCCCCAGGCGATGCACGCGACCGCCCAGCCGCCGATCGCGACCAGCAGCCAGGCGCCGGCCCGGGTCTGCGCCCAGTCCAGGCCGCGGTCGGTCACCAGGTTGCGTTCGAAGCCGGGCGTGCCGGCCAGCATCAGGCCGCCCGCGGCCAGCGCGAGCGTCGCGATGAATGCGGTGAAGCCGAGCGCCAGCCGCTGCGCGCCGGCGCGCCGGACGATGCCGGGCAGCAGCGGCCCCAGCGCCAGGCAGGCCATGGGCAGCGCCGGCAGGATGTAGACGTCGCGCTTGCCGCTGGGGATCGAGAAGAACAGCACCACCAGCGCCCACCATGCCAGCGGCAGCAGGTAGCGCGCGTCGCCGCGCCGCAGCCGCCGGCGCCACGCGGGGATCGCCCACGGCAGCGCGAGCATCGCCGGCAACCACATCGTCAGCATCACCTCGAGGTGGTACCAGGGCGGTTGCGGATGGTCCCAGGACTGCGCGTAGCGCTTCGCCGTCTGCCGGAACAGGATGTCGTCCATGTACGCGCGGTACGCGGGATCCGGGTGTCCGGTCGCCGCAATGACCATCGGCACCAGCCACACCGCGACGGCTGCGAGGAACGCCAGCGGGCCCAGCCATGTGCGCCAGTCGCGCAGCGGCGCGCGCGCGTGCGACCACCCGCGCCAGGCCGCGAACAGGCCCGGCAGCACCATCAGCAGCGCCACCACGCCCACGCCCTTGGTGATCGTGCCCAGCCCGGCCGCGCACCAGCCGAGCAGCCACCAGCGCCATTGCGGCCGCGGGTCGGCGCGCGTGGCAAGGAAGAAGCGCAGGAACGCGTAGTTGCCCAGCGTGATCCAGAACGTCACCAGCGGATCGATCTGCGCCTTGCGCGCCTGGTAGGCGAACTGCAGCGCGAACAGCAGCGCGAACGCCGCATACAGCCCGACGCGGCGCGTCCACAGCCGCCGGCCGAGGTCCATCACGCACCACAGCGTGCCCAGCGCGGCCAGCAGCGACGGCAGCAGGAAGGCGACGCGCCAGCTCCCGACCAGTTCGTACGCGGCGGCCTGCAGCCACATGAACAGCGGCGGCTTGTCGGAATAGAGCTCGTGCCCGCGATGCGGGAACAGCCACTCGCCGCTTTCGACCATGTGCCTGGCGACCAGCGCGAAGCGCGGTTCGTCGGACGGCCAGGGATCGCGCAGGCCCAGGCCCGCGCCCAATACCAGCAGCGCCAGGATCCAGAACAGCCAGGTCTCGCGGGAGGCGCGGGTCTGCCACATGGCGCCGGATGATACGGGGCGCGGCGCGATCAGGCCTTCGCCAGCCGGGCGTAGAAGAACCCGTCCATCCCGTCCTCGCCCGGGAACCGCTGCCGGCCATGGCCGGTGTCATGGCCGAAGCGGGCATCGAGCGGTTCGAGGCGCGCATCGGGCGTGCGCGTGAGGAATGCCGCGACCTGCGCGTCGTTCTCGCGGCGCAGGATCGAGCAGGTCGCGTAGAGCAGCGCGCCGCCGCGGGCCAAGGTCGGCCATAGCGCGTCGAGCAGGCGCGCCGGCACCTCCACCAGCGCCGCCAGGTCGGACGCGCGCCGGCGCAGCAGGATGTCGGGGTGCCGGCGCACCACGCCGGTCGCGCTGCACGGCGCGTCGAGCAGGATTGCGTCGAACGGCGCGCCGTCCCACCAGGCGCCGACGTCCAGCGCATCCGCCGCGCGCAGCCTCGCCTGCGCGGCGACGCCGACGCGCCGCAGCGTC
>DASWQG010000212.1:0-1874 GCA_036403775.1 Luteimonas sp. | reverse complement strand
CTGGGCGCCGGCGAACGTGGAGGCCCAGCCCGGCGCGCACGTGCTGGCCTGGGAAAAGGACACGCGCGCGGTATTGCTGGCCGTCGGCGCCGAGGGCGCCGGCTCGCGGGCACGGCTGCAGTTGCTGGAACGTGCGCGCCGCGACGCGGAGCCCCCCGCGCGCTGACCGCCCGCCGCCCCGATTTCCGTTCAGGACCATGAGCGCGCTGCACTGCGCGGCGCACGGACCACGAAGGGAAGGAGAGCGGGACGATGGGCAGGATGGGGACGACGATCGCGGCCGCGGCGCTGCTGGCGGGTGTGTTGGCGGGATGCGGCGGCAAGTCGGCGGAGGACCGCATGGCCGAGGCGGCGGCGAGCGCCATGCTCGGCACCGACGTCGAGATCGACGACGACGGCGAGACCGTCACGCTGGGCTCCGGCGACAAGGCGATGAAGATCTCCGGCGGCGACAGCGCGCAGCTCCCGGAAGGCTTCCCGGACGACGTGTTCCTGCCCGAGGACTACAAGGTGGACAGCACCCTGGCCAGCGGCGATTTCACCATGGTCACGCTGCGCGCGCCGGGCGACGTCGCCACGCTGGCCGACAAGGCCCGCGCGGGCATGCAGTCCGCGGGCTGGGAGCAGCAGATGATGGCCGGCGACGAGACCAGCCGGATCTACGCCTTCCGCCACGAGCAGACCGTGGCCTCGCTGTCCTTCGACCGCCACGACGAGGGCGGCGTGCTGTACACCGTGCAGCTGTCGAAGGCGCCGGAATGACGCCTGCGGGCGTCACGCCGCCGGCGTGGCGCCCGTCGCCAGGAAGTCGCCGATCACCGCGGCGACCGCCTCCGGTTGTTCCATGTGCAGGTGGTGGCCGCCGGGCATGACCCGCCAGGTGCCGGCCGGCAACAGCGCGGCGCGCTCGCTGCGCAGGGGTTCGGGCAGGTAGGGCTGCGCCGGGTCGGCGTGCAGCACCAGGGTCGGGCACGCGATGCCGCGCACCAGGTCGCGGACCTGGGCTTCGGTCATCCGCACCATCGTCGGCAGGGTCAGCCGCGGATCGCTGCTCCAGGCGTAGCCGCCGGGGGCGTCGCCTTGGGCCTGCACCGGCACCAGACCGCGCTCGACCAGCAGCCGTGCGACCGGTTCGGACAGCGCGTTCGCCTGCATCCGCGCGCGCACCGCGGTGGCGATGTCGGGAAACACGCGCAGCCGCTTGCCGGCCAGCGCGCGTTGCGCGGCGACGGCGTCGCGCAGGCGTTCGGTCGTGCGTTCCGGCGCTTCGGCCAGCGCGCCCAGCGCCTCGATCGCGACGAAGCGCTCGATCCGGTCGGGGCAGGCTGCAGCGACCAGGCTGCCGATGCCGGCGCCCATCGAATGCCCGAGCAGGGTGAAGCGCTCCCAGCCCAGGGCGTCGGCGATGTCGAGCACCGTCGCCACCGCGCCGGCGAAGGAGTAATCCGCGCCGCGCGGCAGGTGCGCGCTGCGGCCATGGCCCGGCAGGTCCGGGGCGACCAGTTCGATGTCGCGCAGGTGCGCGGCCAGCGGCACGAAGCTCGCCGCGTTGTCGAGCCAGCCGTGCAACGCCAGCACGTTGGCCGCGCGCGCCGCGCCGCCGCGCAGGCCGCTGATGCGGCCCATCGGGACGTCGAGCTGGAACTCGCGCAACTCCATGCTCACGCGGCGGCGTCGAAGGCCCGCCGTGCGATCGCCGCGATCGCGTCGGCGTGCGCGGGCGCGGCATTGAGGCAGGGGATCGCGCGCAGCCGGCCGCCGCGCCCGGCGAAGCGTTCGGCGAGCATCATCCCGATTTCCTCGAGCGTCTCCAGGCAGTCCGCGGCGAAGCCCGGGCAGGCGACGTCCACCTGCGCCACGCCGCGCGCGGCCCG
>DASWQG010000211.1:0-1841 GCA_036403775.1 Luteimonas sp. | reverse complement strand
CGCCAGCATCGGCTGGTTGTCCTCGGCGACCTCGCCGTACAGCCGGTCGAGCTTCTTGCCCTTCGCCCAGCGCACCAACCGGCGCATCAGGTGCCGTCCCAGCCCCTTGCCGGCGAGGAAACGCCCGACCAGGATCGCGAACTCACCGTGGCGCGTGTCGTCCACCACGCCCACGCGCGCCACCGCACCGATCACGGCCTCGCCAGGCTGCAGCGGCTCGGAAGCCACCAGCGCGAACTCGCGGCGCGGATCGGGCTTGCTCAGCCGCTCCAGCGTCGCCGCGGTCGGCGCGCGGCCCTGCAGGAAGCTGCCGTGCAGTTCATCGGGCTGCAGCAGCGGCAACGCCGCGCCGAGCGGCACCGCGTCCTCGGGCCGGATGGGCCGGATCAGCACCTCGCGGCCGTCGGCGGTGCGGATCATCTCGTGCCAGGGGGGAAGGCGATTGCGGGCAGCCATGGCGCGGATGCTCGCACGGGCGAGGTGAAGCCCGGCTCCACATCCCGTTCACTTTCGCGCGTCAACGCAGCGCGGCGGACTCCCATCCCGGGCGCGGCGCAAAGCGCTCGCCGTGCAGCGCCTGCAGGTCGCGCAGCCGGGCCAGCAGGGCGTCGGCGCCAGTGTCGCGGATGTACTGGATCGGGCCGCCGCGGAAGGGCGCGAAGCCGGTGCCGAAGATCACGCCGGCATCGAGCAGGTCGGCGTCGTCGACCACGCCATCGTGCAGCGCCGCGACCGCCTCGTTGAGCAGCGGCAGGATCAACCGGTCCTGCAGGTCCTCCGGCGCGCGATAGTCCTTCGGCAGGTCGGGCTTGACCGGCTTGCCGTCCTTCCACGCGTACAGGCCCTGGCCGTCCTTCTTGCCGCGCTTGCCGGCCTCCGGCGGCGCGGACAGCGACGCCGGCACCGCGAGCCCGAGGAAGGGCGACAGCTCGCGCGCGACGCCCGCGGCGACATCCAGGCCCACGGTGTCGATCAGCTCGATCGGCCCCATCGGCATGCCGAACCGCTTCGCCGCCTGGTCGATCGCCGCTCCGGGGATGCCTTCGGCGTACGCGGTCGCGGCTTCGAGCATGTAGGGGAACAGCACGCGGTTGACCAGGAAGCCGGGCGTGCCGGCGACGGTGACCGGCAGCTTGTCCAGCGCGCGGCAGAACGCGGCGAGGCGTTGCTGCGTGTCGGCGGCCATCGCGTCGTGGCGCACGATTTCCACCAGCGGCATCAGCGCCACCGGGTTGAAGTAATGCAGGCCCGCGAACTGCGCCGGGCGCTGCAGGTGTCCGCGCAGGTCGGTCAGCGGAATGGAGGAGGTGTTGCTGGTGAGCAGCGCGCCGGCGTGCATCCGCGGCTCGAGCGCGGCGTAGAGATCGCGCTTGGCCTCGGCCTGCTCGATGATCGCCTCGATCACCAGGTCGGCGGCGGCCACGCCATCGCCGGCGAGGTCGCCGCGCAGGCGCGCCGCCACCGCCGGCCGCTTCGCCGGATCCTTGACCTTCCTCTCGAACAGGGCCTGCGAACGCTGCAAGGCGCCGTCGATGAAGCGCTGCTCGCGGTCGGCCAGCGTCACTTCGAAGCCCTTGTAGGCCGACCAGGCGGCGATGTCGCCGCCCATCACGCCGGCGCCGACCACGTGCACGCGCCGGATGCCGCTGTCCTTGCCGCCCGCCTTGAGTTTCTCCTGCAGGAAGAACACGCGGATCAGGTTGCGCGCGGTGTCGGTGGTCGCCAGCTTCGCCACCGACCTGCGCTCGGCGGCGAGCACCGACGCGGTTCCGCCCCGCGCGCGCCGCCAGGTCTCGATCAGCGCGTACGGCGCCGGGTAGTGCGCCGTCGGCGCCTTGCCC
>DASWQG010000210.1:0-8896 GCA_036403775.1 Luteimonas sp. | reverse complement strand
TCGAGGGCCTGCCGAACTTCCTCGCCGCCGCCGACGGCGAAGTGGCCAAGGTCGCCGCGCGCGAGTTCAAGAAGCAGGGCCTGGACATCCGGCTCGGCTGCAAGGTCTCCGGCACCGAGGTGAAGAAAGACGGCGTGCATGTCGCCTACACCGACGACAAGGGCGCCACGCAGGAAATCGTGGTCGACAAGCTGCTGGTGGCCGTCGGCCGCCGCGCCGCGACCCGGGGCCTGCTGGCCGAGGGCACCGGCGTGAAGCTCACCGACCGCGGCCAGATCAAGGTGGACGACCACTGCCACACCGGCGTCGACGGCGTCTGGGCGATCGGCGACTGCGTGCGCGGACCGATGCTGGCGCACAAGGGCTTCGAGGAAGGCATCGCCGTGGCCGAGCTGATCGCCGGCCTGCCGGGCCACGTCAATTTCGACACGATTCCCTGGGTCATCTACACCGAGCCGGAGATCGCCTGGGTCGGCAAGACCGAGGAACAGCTCAAGGCGGAAGGCATCCCGTACAAGGCCGGCAGCTTCCCGTTCGCGGCGGTCGGGCGCGCGGTGGCCATGGCCGAGCCGGCCGGCTTCGTGAAGGTGCTGGCGCACGCCGAGACCGATCGCGTCCTGGGCATGCACCTGGTCGGCGCCAACGTGTCCGAACTGGTGCACGAGGGCGTGCTGGCGATGGAGTTCAAGGGCTCCGCCGACGACCTCGCCCGCATCTGCCACGCGCATCCCTCGCTGTCCGAAGCCGTGCACGACGCCGCCATGGCCGTGCACAAGCGCGCGATCCACAAGGCCAACTGAGTGGGCGAACTGCGTTCGGTCTGCGTCTACTGCGGCTCGAACGCCGGCTCGCGCCCCGCCTATGCCGAACGCGCGGCGCAGTTGGGTGAACGCCTGGCGCGCGAGGGGCTCACCCTCGTCTACGGCGGCGGCAACGTCGGCCTGATGGGCATCGTCGCCGACGCCGCGCTGGCGGCCGGCGGCGAAGTCGTGGGCGTGATTCCCGAACAGCTGGTCGGCTGGGAAGTCGCCCACCGCGGCGTGACCCGGCTCGAGGTGGTCGCCACCATGCACGAGCGCAAGGCGCGCATGTTCGACCTGTCCGATGCCTTCGTCGCCCTGCCGGGCGGCTTCGGCACGCTGGACGAGATGTTCGAGATGCTGACCTGGCGCCAGCTCGGCCTGGGCAACAAGCCCTGCGCGTTCCTGGACGTGGACGACTTCTACGATCCGCTCATCGCGATGATGGACCGCATGGTCGCCGAACGCTTCCTGCACGTGGACCAGCGCCAGGACCTGTGGCACGGCGACGACCTCGACGGCCTCATCCGGTGGATGCGCCACTACGCGCCGGCCAGCGCCGACAAGTGGCTGGACGAGAAGCGCCGCAAGGAACTGCGCTGATGGCCGGCGCCCCCGCCCCCGTGCCGGCCGACTTCCCCGCCTTCCGCATCCACGGCGGCGACGGCGGCCACCGCGCCGGCATCGAACGCGTGTCGCTGGACCAGCTGTCGCCCGGGGAAGTGGTGATCGAGGTCGCGTATTCCTCGGTGAACTACAAGGACGCCCTGGCCGGCACCGGCGAAGGCAGGATCCTGCGGCGCTTCCCGCTCGTCGGCGGCATCGACGTCGCCGGGCACGTCGTGCGATCGGCCGATCCCGCGTTCCGCGAGGGCGATCGCGTGCTGGTGACAGGCTGCGGCCTCAGCGAGACCCGCGACGGCGGCTACGCGAAGTACGCGCGACTGCAGGCGGAGTGGACCATCCCGTTGCCGGCGGGGCTGACCCTGCGCGAGGCGATGGTGATCGGCACCGCCGGCTACACCGCCGCGCTGGCGCTGTTCCGGATGCAGGAGAACCGGCAGTCGCCGTCGATGGGGCCGCTGTGCGTCACCGGCGCCACCGGCGGGGTCGGTTCGATGGCGGTGGACATCTTCACCCGCGCCGGCTACGAGGTGCATGCCATCAGCGGCAAGCCCGACCAGCACGACTACCTGCGCGCGCTCGGCGCGCGCGAGATCCACTGCCGCGACGCGCTGGCCACTACCCGCCCGATGGAGTCGGCGCGCTTCGCCGGCGGCCTCGACAACGTCGGCGGGCCGATGCTCGCCAGCCTGCTCGCGCAGACCGTGCCCTACGGCAACGTCGCCAGCGCCGGGCTCGCGGCCAGCGCCGAGCTGCACGCGACGGTGATGCCCTTCATCATCCGCGGCGTCTCGCTGCTGGGCGTGGCGTCCGCCGGCAATGCCCGCGACATCCGCGAGATCCTGTGGCAGCGGCTGGGCGACGACTGGAAGCCCGCGCACCTGGATCGGATCTGCACCGGCGAGGCGACGCTCGAGTCCTTGCCCGGCGTGTTCGCGCGGATGCTTGCGGGCGGCTCCCTCGGCCGCACCGTGGTGCGCCTCTGAGCCGGCGGCCTCGCCTGCTTGCGGGCGAAACCGTCGCGGCTACAATCCCTCCAACCCTCCCGGGAATCCCCCAATGGCCCGCATCCTGATCGTCGACGACTCCCCTTCGCAGCTGATGGGCATCCGCCGCATCGTCGAGAAGCTCGGCCACGAGGCCCTGACGGCCGAGGACGGCGCCGCCGGCGTCGAGCTCGCCAAGAAGGAACTGCCCGACCTGATCCTGATGGACGTGGTGATGCCGAACCTCAACGGCTTCCAGGCCACCCGCTCGATCTCGCGCGAGCCGACCACCAGCCACATCCCGGTGATCCTGGTGACCACCAAGGACCAGGAAACCGACCGCATGTGGGGCATGCGCCAGGGCGCGCGCGCCTACCTGACCAAGCCCTTCAGCGAGGAAGAGCTGGCCGAGGTCATCCTCGGCAACCTCGGCGGCGGCGAAGGCCCGACGGCGGCCTGATCAGGCGCGCCGCCACCCATCCCCGAACGCGTCGCGCAACGTCACGTAGGCCGCGCGCTGGGCATCGGTGCCGGGGGTCGGCGCCAGCACTTCCAGCTCCACGATCTGGTCCCCCGCCGGCGTGCCCGGCAGGCCGCGTCCGCGCAGCCGCAGCTTGCGCCCGGCTTCCGAATCGGCGGGCACCTTCAGTTCCACCGCGCCGCCGAGCGTCGGCACGCTGACCGTCGCGCCCAGCGCCGCTTCCCACGGCGCGACCGGCAACTGGTAGATGATGTTGCGGCCGTCCACCTCGAACTGCGGGTGCGCCGCGTACTCGATTTCCAGGAACAGGTCGCCGCCCTGCGCGCCCTGCCCGGCCAGCCGGATCGCCTGGCCGGGACGCACGCCCTTGGGGATGCGGACCTCCAGGGTCTTGCCGTTGACGCCGATGCGCACGCTGTCGCCGCGGTAGACCGACTCCAGCGGCACCGCGAGCTTGGCCCGGGTGTCGCCGCGCGGCTGCGGCCGGCCACCGAAACCAGGGCCGCCCGCGCCCGCGCCCGCGCGCCGGCGCCCGAACAGTTCCTCGAAGAAGTCGCTGAAGCCGCCACCCGCGCCGCCGCCGGCGAAGATCTCCTCGAAGTCGAAGCCGCCCTGCGGGCCGCCCTGTCCGAAGCCGCCCGGCGGCGGCCGCACCTCGTCGCCCGGCCGATAGCCGCGCGTGCGCAGCTGGTCGTAGGCCTTGCGCCGGCCGGGATCGCGCAGCGCCTCGTAGGCCTCGTTGACCGCCTTGAACTTCTCCTCGGCGTCGGCCTCCTTGCTGACATCGGGGTGGTACTTGCGCGCGAGCCGGCGATAGGCGCCCTTGATCTCCGCCTCGCCGGCGCTCGGCTCGACGCCCAGCACCTCGTAGTAGTCCTTGAACTGCATGTCTCCCTGCCCGCGCTGGTGGGGATGGCGCGCATTATCGCAGCCGCCGCGGCAAGGCGTTGACACCGCCTTGCCGCCGCCGCCCACTAGACTGACCCGATCCGAGGGGGCCTTGAGGAACCGCACATGACCATCCAAGCCGGCGACCGCCTGCCAGAAGTGTCGCTGCAACGCATCAGCGACGGCGTCGAGACGCTCGACACGCGCACGCTGTTCGACAACCGCAAGGTGGTGATCTTCGCCGTGCCCGGCGCGTTCACCCCGACCTGCTCGGAAAAGCACCTGCCCGGCTTCATCGAGCACTTCGACGCGTTCCGCGAGCGCGGCGTCGACGTCGCCTGCGTCGCGGTCAACGACCCGTTCGTGATGCAGGCCTGGGCGAAGAGCCAGCATGTGCCCGACGGGCTGATGATGCTGGCCGACGGCAACGCCGACTTCACCCGCGCGCTCGGCCTGGAAATGGACGCGAGCGCCTACGGCATGGGCACGCGCTCCAAGCGCTTCGCGATCTACGCCGAGGACGGCGTGGCGCAGAAGGTGCTGGTGGAGGCGCCCGGCGAGTTCCGCGTGTCCTCCGCCGAGCACGTGCTGTCCGTGCTGCCCTGACATCCCTTCGCAAGGAGCCCCCATGCAAGCGCAACCCCCACGCGCGCCAGCCGCCCCGGTCCCCGGGATGCCCGACATCGCCACCCTGCGCCGCAACGCGCGCGAGCAGGTGGACCAGGGCGCGATCACCGCCAGCTACGGCGCCGACCGGGACACGGTCATCCGCCTGCTCAACGAGGCGCTGGCCACCGAGTACGTCTGCGTCCTGCGCTACTACCGCCACTACTTCATGGCGTCGGGCATGCTCGCCGACGCGGTCAAGGCGGAATTCCTCGAGCACGCGCAGCAGGAGCAGGCCCACGCGCACCAGCTGGCCGAGCGGATCGTGCAGCTGGGCGGCGAGCCGGACCTCGATCCGGACACGCTGACCGCGCGCTCGCACGCCGAGTACAAGCCGGGCAGCGACCTGCGCGACATGGTCACCGAGGACCTGGTCGCCGAGCGCATCGCGATCGACAGCTACCGGGCGATGATCGAGTACATCGGCGACCGCGACACCACCACCAAGCGCATCCTCGAGGGCATCCTTGCCCAGGAGGAGGAGCACGCCGACGAGTTCGCCGACCTGCTCAACGGCTGGATCGGGTAGGGCCGACCCGTGGTCGGCTGATCAGGTGGCCGGCGGCGCCGCGATCTCCGTCATTTCGGCGACCACCGCGGCCTCCTCCTCGAGCGAGGCGTCCACGCGCTCGATCGCCTGCAGCGACTCGCCCTCGCCCAGGCGGATGAGGGTCACGCCCTGGGTGTTGCGGCCCACCTGCGCGATCTCCGAGGCGCGCGTGCGCACCAGGGTGCCGCCGTCGGAAATCAGCAGCACCTCGTGCTGGTCGCTGAGCTGGATCGCGCCGACGAGCTTGCCGTTGCGCGCGCTGGTCTGCAGCGCGATCACGCCCTGCGTGCCGCGGCCCTTGCGCGGGTAGTCCTCGACCGGCGTGCGCTTGCCGTAGCCGCGCTCGCTGGCGGTGAGGATGTCGCCCTCGCCGTCCACCACGATCAGGCTCACCACCTGCTCGCCCTCGGCCAGCTTCATGCCGCGCACGCCGGTCGCGGTGCGGCCCATCGGGCGCACGGTGTTGCCGGCGAAACGCACCGCCTTGCCGTTGCTGGCGAACAGCATGATGTCGCGCGTGCCGTCGGACAGCTCGGCGTTGACCAGGGCGTCGCCCTCGGCCAGGTTGATCGCGATCTTGCCGCGCTGCAGCCGGTAGGCGTACTCGGTGAGCGGGGTCTTCTTGACCGTGCCGTTGGCGGTGGCGAAGAACACGAACAGGTGCTCGCTGTACTCGCGCACCGGCAGCACCGCCTGCACCTGCTCGCCCGGCTCGAGCGGGATCCAGTTGACGATCGGCCGCCCGCGCGCGTGCGGGCCGGCGTCGGGCAACGGGTGCACCGGCAGCCAGAACACGCGGCCGGCGCTGGTGAAGGTCAGCAGCGTGTCGTGCGTGTTGACCAGCCACAGCTGGTCGATGAAATCCTCGTCCTTGGTCGTGGCCGCGTTGCGGCCGCGGCCGCCGCGGCGCTGGGCGCGGTAGGCGCTGACCGGCTGGCGCTTGGCGTAGCCGGCGTGCGACAGCGTCACCACCACGTCCTCCGGCGCGATCAGGTCGAGGATGTCCAGGTCCTCCTCGCTGGCGCGGATCTCGCTGCGGCGGGCGTCGCCGTACTCGGCCTTGAGGTTTTGCAGCTCGGTGCGGATCACGTCCAGCAGCACGTCCGGATCCTCGAGGATCCCGATCAGCCCGCGGATGGTGTCGAGCAGCTGCCGGTATTCCTCGGTCAGCTTCTCCTGCTCCAGCCCGGTGAGGCGGTGCAGGCGCATTTCCAGGATCTGCTGCGCCTGGGTCTCGGTGAGCTGGTAGGCCCCGTCGACGAGCCCCACGCCCGCAGGCAGGTCCTCGGGCCGCGAGGCCTCGGCGCCGGCGGCTTCCAGCAGCGCACCGACCAGGCCCGGCGGCCAGGTGCGCGCCAGCATGCGGTCGCGGGCCTCGTTCGGGTTCGCCGAGGTCTTGATCAGCTCGATCATCGCGTCGATGTTGGCGAGCGCGACCGTCAGGCCTTCCAGGATGTGCGCGCGGGCGCGGGCCTTGCGCAGCTCGAAGATCGTGCGCCGGGTCACCACTTCGCGGCGGTGGCGGACGAAGGCCTCCAGCATCTGCTTGAGGTTCAGCAGCTGCGGGCGCCCGTCCACCAGCGCGACCATGTTGATCCCGAACACCGACTCCATCGGCGTCTGCGAGTAGAGGTTGTTCAGCACGACCTCGGCCGAGTCGCCGCGCTTGACCTCGATGTAGATGCGCATGCCGTCCTTGTCGGACTCGTCGCGCAGCTCGCTGATGCCCTCGAGCTTCTTCTCCTTGACCAGCTCGGCGATCTTCTCGATCAGGCGGGCCTTGTTGACCTGGTACGGGATCTCGGTGACGACGATCGCCTCGCGGCCGTTGTCCGCGGCCTCGATCGCCGCCCTGGCGCGCATGCGCACGCGGCCGCGGCCGGTGCGGTAGGCCAGGTGGATGCCGCCGACGCCGTTGATGATGCCGCCGGTGGGGAAATCGGGCCCCGGCACGTGCTGCATCAGCCCGTCCACGTCGATCGCCGGATCGTCGATCAGCGCGATGGTGGCGTCGATGACCTCCGACAGGTTGTGCGGCGGGATGGTGGTGGCCATGCCGACCGCGATGCCCGCCGAACCGTTCACCAGCAGGTTCGGGAAGCGCGACGGCATGACCGTCGGCTCGAGTTCCTTCTCGTCGTAGTTGGGCTGGAAGTCGACCGTTTCCTTGTCGATGTCGGCCATCAGCTCGTGCGCCAGGCGCGACATGCGCGCCTCGGTGTAGCGCATGGCCGCCGCGGAATCGCCGTCCACCGAGCCGAAGTTGCCCTGCCCGTCCACCAGCAGGTAGCGCAGCGAGAACGGCTGCGCCATGCGCACCAGCGTGTCGTAGACCGACTGGTCGCCGTGCGGGTGGTACTTGCCGATGACGTCGCCGACGATGCGCGCGGACTTGTAGTAGGGCTTGTTGCTGTGCGCGCCCAGCTCGTTCATCGCGTACAGCACGCGGCGATGCACGGGCTTCAGGCCGTCGCGGACGTCCGGGAGCGCGCGCCCCACGATCACGCTCATGGCGTAATCGAGGTAGCTGCGGCGCATCTCGTCCTCGAGGTTGACGGGGATGATTTCCTTGGCGTTTTCGGCCATCTGCAGTCCGTTCGGGAGGGGCGGGACGCGGCCCGTTCAGGGCGGCGTCGGAGAGACGTGAAATGGTATCACGCCGCGCCCCGGAACGCACGCGGATTTTCCCGGGAAATCAATGGCTTGCAAACGCTTCCCGCATTCTTTCCGCATCCGGCGCCAGGACCACCCCGCGCTCGGTCACGATGGCGTCGATCAGGCCGTGCGGGGTGACGTCGAACACCGGGTTCCAGGCGCCGATGCCCTCGGCCACCGTGCGGCTGCCGCCCACCCCGTGGAGCTCGCCGGGGTCGCGTTCCTCGATCTCGATCAGCTCGCCGTTCGCGGTCCCCATGTCCACCGTCGAGGAAGGCGCCACCACCATGAACTTCAGGCCGTGGTGGCGCGCGGCGATCGCCAGCTGGTAGGTGCCGATCTTGTTGGCGGTGTCGCCGTTGGCGCAGATGCGGTCGGCACCGACGACCACCCACTGCACCTTGCCCGACTTCATCAGGTGCGATGCCGCGGCGTCGGCGATCAGCGTGGCGTCGATGCCGTCCTGCTGCAGTTCCCACACCGTCAGCCGCGCGCCCTGCAGCCACGGACGGGTTTCGCCGGCATACACGCGCTCGATCCGCTCCTGGGCCACGCCGGCGCGGATCACGCCGAGCGCGGTGCCGAAGCCGGCGGTCGCCAGCGAGCCGGTATTGCAGTGCGTGAGCACGCCGCTGCCCGGGGCGATCAGTGCCGCGCCCAGCTCGCCCATGCGGCGGTTGGCGGCCAGGTCCTCGCGCTCGATGGCGGCGGCCTCCGCCTCCAGCGCCGCGCGCCAATCGCCCGCGGCGTCCGTCCGGGCGAGCGCCCCGCGCATGCGCGCCAGGGCCCAGGCCAGGTTGACCGCCGTCGGCCGGGCCGCGTTGAGGCGCTGCAGCGCGGGCTCGAGCGCGGCCACGGCATGCATCGGGTCACTGGCGTCGACCGCGCGGGCCGCGAGCACCACGCCCCAGGCCGCCGCGATGCCGATCGCAGGCGCGCCGCGCACGGCCAGCGCGCGGATCGCGTCGGCGACCTCGTCGCTGCTCCTGCAGCACAGGTATTCGGTGGCGAACGGCAGCTTGCGCTGGTCGAGCAGCTCCAGGGCCTCGCCGGTCCAGCGCAGCGGGCGGACGTGGTCGTAGCGGGTGTAGTCGAGGGCGGTGTCCATGCCCCGCATTATCGTCGCCGCGGCGTCGCGGTGGCGCCAGCCCGGCGGTGCGCCTCAGGCGCGGGCGAAATCGAAGGCGAGGACGTCGGCGATGCGCGGCGTGCCGAGCATCGCCATCAGCAGCCGGTCCACGCCCAG
>DASWQG010000209.1:0-4737 GCA_036403775.1 Luteimonas sp. | reverse complement strand
GCGGCTTCGTTGACCAGGTTGGCCAGGTCGGCACCGGAGAAGCCGGGCGTACCGCGCGCAATGGTCTTGAGGTTCACGTCGGGCGCCAGCGGCACCTTGCGCACGTGCACCTTGAGGATCGACTCGCGGCCGACCACGTCGGGATTGGGCACCACGACCTGACGGTCGAAGCGGCCGGGACGCAGCAGCGCGGGATCGAGCACGTCGGGACGGTTGGTCGCGGCGATCAGGATGATGCCCTCGTTCGCCTCGAACCCGTCCATCTCGACCAGCAGCTGGTTCAGCGTCTGCTCGCGCTCGTCATTGCCGCCGCCGAGACCGGCGCCGCGTTGGCGGCCGACCGCGTCGATCTCGTCGATGAAGATGATGCAAGGCGCATTCTTCTTGGCCTGCTCGAACATGTCGCGCACGCGCGACGCGCCGACGCCGACGAACATCTCGACGAAGTCGGAACCGGAAATCGAGAAGAACGGCACCTTGGCCTCGCCGGCGATGGCCTTCGCCAGCAGCGTCTTGCCGGTGCCCGGCGGGCCGACCATGAGCACGCCGCGCGGGATCTTGCCGCCCAGCTTCTGGAACTTGGTGGGGTCGCGCAGGAACTCCACCAGCTCGGACACTTCCTCCTTGGCCTCGTCGCAGCCGGCGACGTCGGCGAAGGTGACCTTGGTCTGGTCCTCATTGAGCAGCTTGGCGCGCGAGCGGCCGAAGGACATCGCGCCCTTGCCCCCGCCCTGCTGCATCTGCCGCATGAAATAGACCCAGATGCCGATGAACAGCAGCCACGGCAGCACGTTCACCAGGATCATGCCGATGGACATGCCGCTGGAAGGCGGCGCCTGCACCAGGGTGACGCCGTGGTTGAGCAGGTCGTTGACCATGTCCTTGTCCACCGGCGCGTAGGTGGTGAACTTGCTGCCGTCCTTGCGCTCGCCGGTGATGGTGGTGCGGTCCTCGGCGATCTTCACCTGGGACACGCGGTCGCCCTGCACTTCCTGCACGAACTGGTCGTAGGTCAGCGCCTGCGTGGTCGCCGACTTCGGGCTGAAGCTCTGGAAGACGACCAGCAGCACGACGGCCACGACCACCCAGAGCAGCAGATTCTTGACCAGATCGTTCACGGTTTCATGTCCTGTAGCTTGCCTTGCGCCAGTGCGTAGACTTCCGGCGAGCGCTTGCGCGAGGCGGCCGGCTTGCGGATGGAGACTTTCGCATACCGGCGGCGCAAGTCCCGCAGGTAGTCGTCGAACCCGGCGCCCTGGAACAGCTTGATCAGGAAATCGCCGCCGGGGCGCAGGTGGTGGTCGGCGAAGTCCATGGCCAGCTCCGCCAGGTGCATCATCCGCGGCTGGTCCACCGCGTCCATGCCACTTTTATTGGGGGCCATGTCGGAGAGCACAAGGTCCACGGGCGCGCCCCCGAGGGTGGCCTCCAGCCGCGATAGGACCGCATCCTCCCTGAAGTCGCCATGAAGGAATTCCACGCCGGCCAGCGAGGGCATCTCCAGGATGTCCAGCGCGACCACCCGGCCGCTGTCGCCCATCGCCTGCCGGACCCACTGCGACCAGCCGCCCGGCGCCGCGCCGAGGTCGACCACGACCATGCCCGGCTTGAGCAGGCGGTCGCGCTCGACCAGTTCCTCGAGCTTGTACGCGGCGCGCGAACGCAGCCCTTCCGCCTGCGCCTTCTTCACGTAGGGGTCGGAAAAATGCTCCTTCAACCAGCGTTGGCTGGACTTGCTGCGGGTGGCCATGCGTGCGGCCATGATACCCTGCCGGTCCTGACTGGATGCCCCGACCGGACACCCTGCCGTACCCCATGACGACCGTCCTCACCAGCGCCCAGACCCGATTCCTCCGCGGCCAGGCGCACGACCTCAAGGCCATGTTGCAGGTCGGCGGCAAGGGCATCAGCGACGCCCTCGTCGCCGAGGTGGACCTGGCCCTGGAGCACCACGAACTGATCAAGGTGAAGGTCGCCGGCGAGGACCGCGAGGCGCGCGACGCCATGATCGGGACGCTGGCCGACCGCACCGGCGCTGCCCTGGTCCAGCGCATCGGCCACACCGCCGTGCTCTACCGCCCTTCGAAGGACCGCCGGCAGATCGTCCTTCCGCGCGCCTGAGATGCAGCTGCACGAGGACAAGCCGGACTACGAGTACGTCCTGCGCGGCGCCGACGGCGAGTCGGCGCTGGTCAACGAACGCACCCTGCGGCGCAGCTTCATCGTCGCCCCCGGGGCGCTGGTGGAGGAGTGGCCGGTCACCGACGCCGGCAGCCTGCGGCCCGACGACCTCGCGCCGCTGCTCGCGCTGCAGCCGGAAGTGGTCCTGCTCGGCACCGGCGAGCGCCAGGCCTTCGCGCCCCCGGCCACCCAGGCCGCCTGCCTGCAACGCGGTATCGGCCTGGAGGCGATGACCAACGCCGCGGCCGCGCGGACCTACAGCGTGCTGGCCGGCGAAGGCCGGCGCGTCGTCGCCGGGTTCATCCTCGGCGCGTGACCCGACGGGCCCGCGGCTGACGGTTCAGCGCTTCGGCAGGTACAGCAGCGGATCGACGGGCTTGCCGTTGTAGCGGACCTCGAAGTGCAGCATGTCGCGGGCGGCGCCGCTGTGGCCGAGCTCGGCGATCGGCTGCCCGGCCTTGACCACGGCGCCCTCGTTCACCAGGCGCGCGCGGTTGTGGCCGTAGGCCGTCAGCCACTGGTCGTTGTGCTTCACGATCACGAGCTCGCCGTAGCCGACCAGGCCCGAACCGGAATACACGACCACGCCGTCGGCCGCCGCGCGCACCGGCGCGCCCTCGGGCCCGCCGATGTCGATGCCCTGCCGGGTCGGCTCACCCGCCACGAAGCGCGACAGCAGCGCGCCGTCCGCGGGCCACTGCCACGCGAACGGGGCCTTCGGCGGCGCCGGTGCCGGCTTGGGCGACGGTGCCGGCGCCCTGGGGCGGCTGGCCGGCGCGGCGTCCCCGCTCCGGCGCGGCGCCGACGAGGCGGTGCCGCCGCCCGGAGACAGCCGCAGGCGCTGGCCGGGGTGGATCGTGTAAGGGGGGCGGATCCCGTTCCACGCCGCGAGGTCGCGCAGGGTGATGCCGTTGTCGGTGGCGATGCGGTAGAGGTTCTGGCCGCGCTGCACGGTCGTGGTGACGCCGTACTTCGGCTTGGACACCGTCACCGGACCGGCATCGGCGCTGGCACGCCGCACCACGTGGCTGCGGCCGCAGCCCGCCAGCAGCACGGCCGCGAGCGCGAGCACCAGCAGGCGCCACGCGAACTTCATGGACATGCCCTCATGCGTACGCATGCCAGACAAGGTAGCCGATGGCGGCGAGGAGCAACACCGTCGCGATCCAGCCCAGCGGCTCGATCCAGCGGTGCAGCGCGGCCTCGGCGCGCGCACCGCCGAGCCGGATCGCGCCGGACACCAGGTACACGCGCTTGCCGCGGCCGATCACCATGCTGGCCATGAACGGCAGCAGCGGCACGCCGACGATGCCCGACGCCCAGGTGAAGAACTTCAGCGGGATCGGCGTGAAGCCGGCCAGCACCAGGATCCAGAACGCCTTCCACGGCGACTCGATCGCGATGTCGCGCAGGTAGGCGACCTGCTCGTCGATCTTGTGCAGCCAGCCGAGTTCGGCGAACAGCGGCTTGACCAGCTCGAAGGCGTAATGGCCCAGGAAGTAACCGACCAGCGCGCCCGCCAGCGAACCGACCAGGCTCAGCGTGGCGAAGCGGAACGCGCGGCGCGGCTGCGCCAGCGCCATCGGCGCCAGCATGATCTCCGGCATGACCGGGAAGAACACCGCTTCGGCGAAGCTGAGCACGGTGAGCAGCATCGGCGCGTTGCGATGCCGCGCCCATGCCAGTGCCCGCTCGTAGAGCGGCCCGAACAGCTTCAATCGAGCATTCCCGAGAGCAGCGGCACGAACACGACCGGCCCGAGATCCTCGCGGGTGACGCGACCCTCGGCGTCCTTGCGCAGCCGCAACAGCGACTGCGCATCGGCGCCGCCCACCGGCGCCACCAGCGTGCCGCCGGGCGCGAGCTGCGCGGTGAGCGCGTCCACCAGCGCCGGCGCCGCGGCGGTGACGACGATGCCCTCGAACGGCGCGGCTTCGGGCCAGCCGATGCGACCGTCGTCATGACGGCTGCGGACGGTCAGGCCGAGCGTGCGGAAGCGCTTGCGCGCCTGCCGCAACAGGTCGCCGATCCGCTCGACGGTGAACACCTCCAGGCCCAGCGCGGCGAGGATCGCGCCCTGGTAGCCGGAGCCCGTGCCGATCTCCAGCACCTTCTGCGGCTGCGCCCCGTCCTGGAACAGGGCCTCGGTCATCTTCGCCACGACCCAGGGCTGCGAGATCGTCTGGCTGTGCCCGATCGGGAGCGCGGTGTCCTCGTAGGCGCGCGTGGCGAACGCCTCGTCCACGAACAGGTGCCGCGGCACCGTGCGGATCGCGTTGAGCACGCGCTCGTCGGCGATGCCGTTGGCCCGCAGGCGCTCGATCAAGCGGTCGCGGACGCGCTGGGAAGTCATACCGACCCCGACGGCTTCCGGCTGCAAGCGCAGGCGCGCGGTCATGCGGCCGCTCCCTGGGGCGGCGTGCGCAGTGCCGCTTCCAGCCCGCCGACCCAGCTGGCGACCTGCTCCAGCGCCTGGTAGCGGGTGAGGTCGACCTGGATCGGCGTGATCGAGATATGGCCGGTGCGCACCGCGTGGAAGTCGGTGCCGGGGCCGGC
>DASWQG010000208.1:0-4212 GCA_036403775.1 Luteimonas sp. | reverse complement strand
GCGGGTTGCGCGAGCGTGGCACCGAGCGCGGCGAAGGCGCCGCCGAAGCCGGCGGCGGCGGTGAGGCCGAGCCCGGAGGCCAGCGCCGCCAGCGGCAGCAGCGCCTTGCGCGACTCAGGCATCGGTGCCCCAGTCCTCGCTCATCGGGTCGACGTCGCTGGCCGGCGGGAACTGCAGGTGGAAGCCCCGCAACGCGAGGTTTTCACGCACCACGGCGGCATCCTCGCGCGCCAGCTTGCGCTCCGGGGTCAGCGCCACCTCGAGCACGAACTGCAGCGGCCCCAGCTGCGTGCGCAGCGGCTCGGGCAGCCGCCCGAAGTCGTCGCGCGCCGCCAGGTACACGTAGGTATCGGCCTTTTTCAGGCTCTTGTAGACGTGGGCTTGCATCGCCCGGATTGTGCGGCAAAGGCCGCGTCAGTGATAGCCGCTGTCGGCCTCGACCTTGCCGCGGAACACGCGGTAGGACCACCACGTGTAGCCGAGGATCGCCGGCAGCAGGAACAGCACGCCGACGCCGACGAACAGCTGCGACGAGGCCGACGATGCCGCCTCCCAGATGTCCAGGTGCGGCGGCACGATGTAGGGCCACAGGCCCAGCACCAGGCCGGCGAACCCGAGCGCGAAGAAGGTGAGCGTGAGCACGAACGGGCGGGCGTCGCGGCCCTGCGCCGCGGCCGCGCGCCATAGCGCCCATGCATTCAGCAGCGCCAGCAGCGGCACCGGCGCCAGCCACCAGAAATGGCCGCCCTCGAACCAGCGCGCCATGATCCGGGAGTCCAGGAACGGCAGCCACGCGCTGACCAGGCCCATGAACGCGACGACCACGAGCACCAGCGGCCGGGTCAGCGTGCGCGCCAGCACCTGCAGCCGGCCCGCGGTCTTCAGCACCAGCCAGCCGGCGCCCAGCAGCGCGTAGCCGAACACCAGCGCGATTCCGGTGAGCATCGGGAACGGGCCGAACCAGGCGAAGCTGCCGTTCACGCCGCCGGCGAGGGTCGGCTGCGGCAGTCCCTGCACCAGCGCGCCCAGGATCACGCCCTGCGAGAACGCCACCACGATCGATCCCAGCGAGAAGGCGGCGCCCCAGAAGCGCCGCGCGCGCGTCGCCTTGAAGCGGAACTCGAAGGCGACGCCGCGGAAGATCAGGGCGATCAGCATCATCAGCACCGGCAGGTACAGCGTCGACAGCACCAGGGCGTAGGCGGCGGGGAACGCCGCCAGCAGCCCCGCGCCGCCGAGCACCAGCCAGGTTTCGTTGCCGTCCCAGATCGGCGCGGCGGTGTTCATCATGTGGTCGAGCTGGGCGCCGTCCTCGGCGAAGGGCGCGAGGATGCCGAGGCCCAGGACGAAACCGTCCAGCAGCACGTACATCAGCACGCCGAAGCCGATCACGCCGAACCACAGCACCGGCAGCACGGTGGCAAGGTCCATCAGCGCGGCCCTCCATCCCGCAGCGCCTGCTGCGCGGCGGGCGCATCCACCGGTTCGTCCGGCACCGACAGCGGCCGCGCCGGGGTCTTCTCGCCGCCGCGCGTGTCCTTGGGCGGCTGCGGCACCGGCCCCACCAGCATCAGCTTGCGCAGGTACCAGATGCCGGCCCCGAAGATCACCGCGTAGGCCGTCGCGTACACCGCCAGCGAGGTCATGACCGCGGCCGCGGCGATGTTCGGGCTCACCGACTCGCTGGTGCGCAGTAGCCCGTAGATCGTCCACGGCTGGCGCCCGATCTCGACCACGTACCAGCCGGCCAGCAGCGCGATGAAGCCGCCCGGGCTCATCAGCCGCCAGAAATCGAGCAACCACCGCGTCGCGCCGAGGCGGCCGCGCCGCCATGCCCACAGCGACGTCCACGCCAGCACCAGCATCAGCAGGCCCAGGCCGACCATCACGCGGAATGCCCAGAACACCGGCGCGACCGGCGGCCGTTCGCTGGCGGGCACGGCGGTCAGCGGCTCGATGGTGCCGTTCCAGTCGTGCTTGAGGATCAGGCCGCCCAGGCGCGGCACCGCGACTTCGTAATGGTTGCGCTCGGCCGCCTGGTCCGGGAAGCCGAACAGCACCAGCGGCGTGCCCTGCCCCGGCTCGCCCTCGTGCCAGTGCGCCTCGATCGCCGCCAGCTTCACCGGCTGGTGCTCGCCGACGTTCAGCCCGTGCAGGTCGCCCGCCAGGATCTGCAGCGGCACGGCGATCGCGGCGAAGGCGGTCGCGTACCTGAGCATGCGCAACGCCGCGTCCAGGTGCACGCCGCGGCGCAGGTACCAGGCGCTGACGCCGCCGACCACCAGGCAGGTGGTGATGAACGCGGCCAGCACCATGTGCGCCAGCCGGTACGGGAACGACGGGTTGAAGATGATCGTCCACCAGTCGGCGGGCATGAACCAGCCGCGCGCATCGATGGTGTAGCCCTGCGGCGTCTGCATCCAGCTGTTGGCGGAGATGATCCAGAACGTGGAGATCAGCGTGCCCAGCGCGACCATGCAGGTGGCGAAGAAGTGCAGGCGGTCGGAGACCTTGCGCCAGCCGAACAGCATCACGCCGAGGAAGGTCGCCTCCAGGAAGAACGCGGTCAGCACCTCGTAGCTGAGCAGCGGGCCGAGGATGTTGCCCGCGCGCTCGCTCAGCACCGCCCAGTTGGTGCCGAACTGGAAGCTCATGACGATGCCCGAGACCACGCCCATGCCGAACGACACGGCGAAGATCTTCAGCCAGAAGAAATAGACGTCGCGCCACAGCGCGTCCTTCGTGCGCAGCCAGCGCCATTCGACGAAGGCCAGCCAGTGCGCCAGCCCGATGGTGAAGGCGGGGAAGAGGATGTGGAAGGTGATGACGAAGCCGAACTGGATCCTCGACAGCAGCAGCGCGTCCATCCCGCCAGGCCCTCCCTTCCGGCACGGGCGCCCGTGCGCCCGGGTGCGTCATTGTGCGCCCGTGCCCCGGGCGCGCATTCACGCCCCGGCTACAATCCGCCGCTGCACCGCACCCCGGGAAGATCGCCGATGCCACGCCACCTGCTGCCCCTCGTCCGCGGGCTGGCGTCCGCCGGCGCCCACGCCCAGGCGCCCGCCGCGCCCGCGGCCGCCGCCGAGCCCGCCGGGACCACGCCGCTGACGCTGGCGCAGGTGATGGCGGATCCCGACTGGATCGGCAACGCGGTCGAGGACTTCTGGTGGACCTGGGACAGCCGCGCCGCGCAGTTCGAGCGCAAGCGCGACGGCGCCACGATCCGCGACACTTGGCAGGTGCCGGTGGACGGCAGCGCCGGCATGCAGCGCGTGGACGACGCCGCGCGCGCCGGCCTCGACGCCTCCGGCGCGGTGTACGACGCGACGCGCACGCGGATGGCCTTCGTCCGCAACGGCGACGTGTTCGTGCGCGACCTGCGCAACGGCGCGCTGCAGCAGCTCACCCGCAGCAACGACCAGGAAGCGCAGCCGCAATGGAGCAGCGACGGCGGCCTGGTGTGGCGCGTGTCCAACCAGTGGTTCCGCTGGACGCCGGCCGCGGGCGTGGTGCAGGCCGCGGTGATCAAGGCCGAGGACGCGCCGGGCAAGGCGCCCGAGGCCGACGCGCTGCGCGAGCGCCAGTTGCGCCTGATCGACACGCTGCGCACCGACCGCGAGCGCCGCGAGGCCGCGCGCGAGCAGCGCGAGGCCTGGCGCGCCGCCGATCCCACGCGCGCGCCGGCGCCGGTGTACCTGGGCGACAAGGTGGAGATCGCCGACAGCGCGCTGTCGCCGGACGGCCGCTGGTTGCTGGTCGTCACCACCGCCAAGGGCGCCGATGCGGGCCAGGCCGGCAAGATGCCGCTGTACGTCACCGAGTCCGGCTACGAGGAATTCGAGGATGCGCGCACGCGCGTCGGCCGCAACGCGCCGCTGCCGCACACGCTGTGGCTGGTGGACATGGAAAGCGGCGAGCCGCGCGAGCTGGAGTTCTCCGACCTGCCCGGCATCGGCGAGGATCCGCTGGCCGAACTGCGCGCTGCCGCCGGCCAGGATCCGCTGAAGGGCGACCGCCCGGTGCGCGTGGAGACGGACGGCGACGGCAACGGCCCCGCGATCCACTGGACCGGCGACTCGCGCAACGTGGCCGTGCAGCTGCGCTCGATCGACAACAAGGACCGCTGGATCGCCACGGTCGACACCGCCAACGCCACCCTGCGCTCGCGCCACCGCCTGTACGACGGTGCCTGGATCAACTGGGGTTTCAACG
>DASWQG010000207.1:0-7092 GCA_036403775.1 Luteimonas sp. | reverse complement strand
GGCGGCGGCGTATCGCTTCACCAGCGACCAGAACTGCTGCCGGCTGGGCGCCTGGCCCCCGGCGTTGACGAACAGCGATGGCACCGCCTGCTTGCCGGCGAGTGGCGGCCGCGCCTCATCAAGGTAGCGGCGCAGCCAGTGCTGCGCCTCCTCGCCCAGCGGCACCAGCCGCTCGCGTCCGCCCTTGCCGACGACGCGCAGCGCGCCCTGGCGCAGGTTGAGCGCGGTGGCCGGCAGCCCGACCAGCTCGCTGACGCGCAGCCCGCAGGCGTACATCAGCTCGAGCATGGCGCGGTCGCGCAGGCCGGCGGGGGTCGCCACGTCCGGTGCCGCCAGCAGCGCCTCGACCTGCGCCTCGGGCAGCGCCTTGGGCAGCGAGCGCGGCAGCCGCGGCGGTTCCAGCAGCGCGGTCGGATCGTCCTGGCGCAGGCCGCGGCGCAGGGCGTGGGCGTAGAACGCGCGCAGCGCCGAGAGCAGGCGGGCGTTGCTGCGCGGCCGGTAGCCGTCGCGGGTGCGCGCGGCGAGATAGTCGAACAGCGCGCCGCGATCGGCGCCGAGCAATCCGCCGCCCGCGCCGTCGCGCCAGCGCGCCAGGCCCTCGAGGTCGCGGCGGTAGCTGGCCAGGGTCTGGCGCGACAGGCCGGACTCGGCCCAGCTGCCGTCGAGGAATGCCTCGATCGCCGCCGCGTCCGCGTCACGCAAGGGCGGCAGCGCCATGGCGTGGCGGCGGCGCTCGGCGGGCGTCCCGGCCATCTCAGCCGCTCGCGCCGCCGATGGGGCGCGTGGACCGGGAAAGCCGAACGAGGCGGGTGCCGCTGGCGCGGTCGTGCCAGGCGCGCCGGTCGCGGTCGACCCAGGCCCACCAGAAGCCCAGGCCGCCGGCCAGCAGCGACAGCGTCCCCACCGCGTAGCGCAGCGCCAGCGCGCGGACCGGCGCGTTGCCGCCCGTCGCGTCCACCACGCGCAGGCGCCACGGGCGCATGCCCAGCGTCTGCCCGCCGCGATGCCAGCTGAGCACGGCGTAGGCGCCGGCGATGAGCCAGCACGCCAGCCACAGCAGCCACTGCAGCGGGCTGAAGGGCGCGAAGTTCTCGCGGAGGCCGTGGTGGCCGAGATAGGTGTAGCCGAGCGTGAACAGCAGCGAGGCGACCATCCACAGCGCCACCACCGGGAACGCGTCGTAGGCCAGCGCCAGCAGCCGCCAGCCGACCAGCGCCCTCGCCCCCGCGGCTTCCCCCACGCGCGCCATGGCTAGCCCGAGCGGCGCTGGAACAGCACCGCCGAGATGCCGAGCATCAGCACCGGCGGCAGCAGGTAGGCCACGCGGAAGTCGAACTTGAACACGCCGGCCATGCGCACGAACTGCGTCTGCAGCAGCCAGAAGCCCAGCGCGAAGACGATGCCCACGAACAGGCGCCGCCCGAGGCCGCCGCTGCGCAGCGTGCCGAACGCGAAGGGCACCGCGGCCAGGCACAGCGCCAGCACGTTGAAGGCGTAGAACCAGCGGCCCCAGTAGGGTTCCTCGTACTCGCTCGCGTCCAGCCCGTTGCGCCGCCGGTATTCGATGCTGCTGCGCAACGCCGCGGAGGTCAGGCCGGAAGGCCGCACGACGCTGGCGGCGAGCGCGGTCGGATCCAGTCGCGATTCCCAGCGCTCCTCCAGCGATTCGGTCTGGGTCACCGCGCGCGGCTCGAACCAGGTGCGGTGCACGTCGTGCAGCAACCAGCCGCCACCGCGGTGCTCGGCGGTGGCGGCGCGGGCGATGGATTCCAGGCGGCCGTCGTCGTCGAACTCGTAGAGATGCACGTCGCGCAACTGCAGCCAGGTCTGCTGGCCGTTGCTGTGCTCCTCGCCGCTGCCGGCGTTGAGGAAGGTGTTGCCCTCGCGCGCCCACAGCCCGGAATACTGCGCCACGATCAGGTCCGGCGACTTCGCCGAGGCCTTGAGCGCATCGGCGCGCCGCTGGCCCCAGGGCGCGAGCGTCTCGCCATTGAGCACCATCAGCGCGGTCAGCACCGCCAGCGCCATCGCCACCGCGAGCCCGAGCCGGCGCCGCGACAGCCCCAGCGCGCGCAGCGCGGTGAGCTCGGAGGTCGTGGCGAGCTGGCCCAGGCCCATCAGCGTGCCGATCACCGCCGCGGTCGGGAACAGGAAGTAGGCGCGCCGCGGCACGGTGTAGATGACGTACACCAGCGCGGAGGAGAAGGTGTAGTCGCCCTCGCCGATGTCGCCGATCTCGGGCATCAGCCCGCCGATGACGAAGTCCAGGCCGAGCAGCACCGCCCACGCCATCAGCACGGCGCCGAGCAGCACGCGCCCGACGAACAGGTCGTGGATGCGCGGGAAGGTCGTGCCGGGAACGAGTTTCATCGGCTGCTCCAGGGCGCGCGCAGCGGCCGGCGCAGGCGCCCGTCGGTGAAGTACATCCAGGCGCCCAACGCCAGCAGCGGCAGGACCAGCCACCACAGGCCCGCCGCCATCGGCAGCTTGCCGCCGGCAAGCCAGTCGGTGCCGAGCATCGTGAGGTTCATTCCGACGAGGTAGGCGAGGAAGCCGAGCAGCACCCGCCCGTAGCGCGATTGCCGCGGCGGGCTGCGCGCCAGCGGCACCGCGAGCAGCGCGAAGGCCAGCGCCAGCAGCGGCGGCGCGATGCGGTAGTGCAGTTGCGCGCGCGCCTCGCGGCCGGGCTCGCCCAGCAACGCCGGCGTGGACATCGCCTCCGGATCGCGGGCGGAATCCTCCTTGCTCTCCTGGCGCGGCAGCAGCAGGTCGTTGGCGGCGTAGCGCATCAGGCGGAAATCGCGACCGTCGGTGCGCGGGCCTTCGACGCGGAATCCGTCCTCGAGGCGCAGGTAGCGAGCCTCCCCGTCCTGGCTGGCGACCGCGGTGTGCGCGGTGGTGACGTCGAGCCGGTCGCCGGACTGGCGGTAGACGAAGATGCGATCCATGCGCTTGCCGTCGGTGGACATCGAGCCGACGTAGACCACGCCGCCACCACCCGGCAGCTCCGTGAAGCGGCCGGCCTCCAGGCCGGCGACCAGCACGTTGCGGTTGCTCTCGGCGATCAGCGCCACCGACGTCGCCTTCGCCCACGGCCCGAGCCACAGCGACAGCGCGGCGATCAGCGCGACCATCGGCAGCACCAGCAGCAGCAGCGGCCGCAGCATCCGCCGCGGGCCGACCCCGACCGAACCGAGCACCGGCATCTCCGCGTCACGGTAGAGCCGGCCGACCGCCAGCAGCAGCCCGAGCATCAGCCCCAGCGGCAGGATCAGCGGCAGGTAGCGCACGGTCTGCAGCCCCAGCTGCGACAGCATCATCGCCGCCGGGACCCGGCCGCTCGCGATCTGCGCCAGCACGTTGGCGAACAGCCCACCGAGGCTGACCATCAGCAGCACCACCAGCGCGGCGAAGGTGGCCTGCCCGAATTCGCGCAGGAGATAGCGGTCGAGCAGGGGCATCAGGGTCCTTGGCTGGGGGATTGCGGCGGGCTTGCCTTAGAATTGTCCGGCTTCAACGGGATGCGCGCCGTCATTGTACGGAAAGCCCCCGACGCACCCGACGCCCCTGCCCCACCGCCCGACTGGATCCCGCATGACCCTCGAAACGACCCTGTGCCGCGAATCGCCCGTAGCCGCCACCGTGGACTGCGTCGTGGTCGGCGTGTTCGCCGACGCGACCTTCACGCCGTCGGCGCAGGCGATCGACGCGGCCTCGGGCGGCCGGTTGCGGGCCCTGGCGGACCGCGGCGACCTCAGCGGGAAGACCGGCAGGACGGCGCTGCTCCACGACCTCCCGGGCGTGGCCGCGCCGCGCGTGCTGGTCGTCGGCCTGGGCGAGCCGGCCAAGTTCGGCGTGCCGCAATACCTCAAGGCCGTCGGCGACGCGGCCCGGGCGCTGAAGACCGGGCCCTGCGCCAGCGCGCTGCTGGCGCTGACCGAAATCACGGTGCCCGGTCGCGACAGCGCCTGGAACCTCCGCCAGGCGGTGATCGCCAGCGACCACGCCTGCTACCGCTACACCTCCACGCTCGGCGCGAAGAACAAGCGCCGCGAGGAGACCGGCCTGAAGTCGCTCCTGCTGCCCGGCAGCGCCAGCGGCGCCGGCGACGCCCAGGCGCTGGCGCAGGGCCAGGCCATCGCCGCCGGCGTGGCCTTCGCGCGCGAGCTCGGCAACCTGCCGCCCAACGTCTGCAACCCGTCCTACGTCGCCCAGCAGGGCCGCGAGTTCGCGGCGCGGGTCGGCGGCAAGGTCACCTGCGAGGTCCTCGACCGCGAGGAGATGCGCGCGCTGGGCATGGGCTCGCTGCTGGCGGTGTCGCAGGGCTCGGCCAACCCGCCGCAGCTGGTGGTGATGAAGTACCAGGGCGCCGGCGACGACAGCAAGCCCTACGTGCTGGTCGGCAAGGGCATCACCTTCGACACCGGCGGCATCAACCTCAAGACCCAGGGCGGCATCGAGGAGATGAAGTACGACATGTGCGGCGCCGCGACGGTGCTCGGCACCTTCGTCGCCGCCGTCGGGATGCAGCTGCCGGTGAACCTGGTGTGCATCGCCGCCGCCGTGGAGAACATGCCCGACGGCAACAGCTACCGTCCTTCCGACGTGCTGACGTCGATGTCCGGCAAGACCATCGAGGTCGGCAACACCGACGCGGAGGGCCGCCTGGTCCTGTGCGACGCGCTGACCTACGCGCAGCGCTTCGAGCCGGCCGCGCTGGTCGACGTCGCCACGCTGACCGGCGCCTGCGTCGTCGCGCTGGGCAAGTACGCCACCGGCCTGATGAGCAAGCATGACGACCTGTCGGGCGAGCTGCTCGCCGCCGGCGAGGCCACCTTCGACCGCGCGTGGCGCCTGCCGCTGTGGGACGAATACCAGACGATGCTCGATTCGCAGTTCGCCGACGTCTACAACATCGGCGGCCGCTGGGCCGGTGCGATCACCGCGGGCTGCTTCCTGGCGCGCTTCACCGAAGGCCAGCGCTGGGCGCACCTGGACATCGCCGGCGTGGCCAATGGCGACGGCAAGATGGGCATGGCGACCGGCCGCCCCGTCGGCCTGCTGTCGCAGTGGCTGCTCGACCGCTGCGGTTAAGGGATGCCGCGCGCCGATTTCTACCTGGTCGGCAAGCCGCGCTTCCGCGAGGAGCCGCTGCGGCTGGTGTGCGAGCTGGCGCGCAAGGCGCATGACGCCGGCCAGCCCACGCTGGTGCTCGCGCGGGACCGCGAACAGGCCGAGGCGCTGGACGACCTGCTGTGGGCCTTCGACGACGACGCCTACGTCGCCCACCAGATCGCCGGCGACGAGGAGGACGACCTCACCCCGGTGCTGATCGCCACGCCCGACATGGACGTGCCGCTGCGCCCGCTGCTGATCAACCTGCGCGACGACGCGGTGGACGGCGGCTTCGAGCGCGTGCTCGAGGTCGTGCCGGCCGACGAGTCCGCGCGCGGCCCGCTGCGCGAGCGCTGGAAGGCGTACAAGGCGCGCGGCTTCGAACTCAACAAGCACGACATGTGATGACCCTCCCGACCGGCTACGACCCCAGCGCCTTCGAATCCCGCCTGTACGCGCAGTGGGAGGCCAGCGGCGTGTTCGCGCCGAGCGGCCAGGGCGAACCCTACGTCATCCTGCTGCCGCCGCCGAACGTCACCGGCACGCTGCACATGGGCCACGCCTTCCAGCACACGCTGCAGGACGCGCTCGTCCGCTACCACCGGATGCGCGGCTTCGACACGCTCTGGCAGATGGGCACCGACCACGCCGGCATCGCCACCGAGATGGTCGTGTCGCGCAACCTGGCGCTCGAGGGCCGGGGCGAGACCCGCGACTCGCTCGGCCGCGAGGCGTTCATCGAGCGCGTGTGGGCGTGGAAGCAGCAGTCGGGCGGCACCATCGAGCAGCAGATGCGGCGCCTGGGCACGTCCGGCGACTGGTCGCGCAGCGTGTTCACGATGGACCCGGCCGCCGCGCGGGCCGTGGTCGAGAGCTTCGTGCGCCTGCACGAGGAAGGGCTCATCTACCGCGGCCAGCGCCTGGTGAACTGGGACCCGGTGCTGAAGACGGCGATCTCCGACCTCGAAGTGGTCAACGAGGAAGAGGACGGCTTCCTGTGGTCGATCGCGTATCCGCTGGTCGACGGCACCCTGGCCGACGGCAGCGACCGCCTGGTGGTCGCGACGACCCGCCCGGAAACCATGCTCGGCGACACCGCGGTGATGGTGCATCCCGACGACGAGCGCTACGCGCACCTGGTCGGCAAGTCCGTGCGCCTGCCGCTGTCCGATCGCGTGATCCCGATCATCGCCGACAGCTACGTGGACCGCGAGTTCGGCACCGGCGTGGTCAAGGTGACGCCGGCGCACGACTTCAACGACTACCAGGTCGGCGTGCGCCACGCCCTGCCGCTCATCAACATCCTCACCGCCGACGCGGCGATCAACGACAGCGCGCCGGCGAAGTACCGCGGCCTGGACCGCTACGAGGCGCGCAAGGCGGTGCTGGCCGACCTCGAGGCCGCCGGCCTGCTGGTGGAAACGAAGCCGCACAAGCTGCAGGTGCCGCGCGGCGACCGCACCGGCCAGGTGATCGAGCCGTGGCTCACCGACCAGTGGTTCGTGAAGATGGACACGCTGGCGAAGCGCGGCATGGCGCTGGTCGAGCGTGGCGACGTCAGGTTCGTGCCGGCCAACTGGATCAACACCTACCGGCACTGGATGGAGAACATCCAGGACTGGTGCATCAGCCGCCAGCTGTGGTGGGGCCATCGCATCCCGGCGTGGTACGACGAGTCGGGCACGGTCTATGTCGGCCGGGACGAGGCGGAGGTGCGCGCGAAGCACGGCCTGGACGCCGGCGTCGCGCTGCGCCAGGATCCGGACGTACTCGAGACCTGGTTCAGCTCGCAGCTGTGGCCGATCAGCACGATGGGCTGGCCGGACGAGGCGGACTTGGCCGCGCGCGGCTTCGACCGCTACGTCCCTTCCAGCGCGCTGGTCACCGGCTTCGACATCATCTTCTTCTGGGTGGCGCGCATGATCATGGCGACCGACCACCTCACCGGGCGCGTGCCGTTCCGCGACGTGTACATCA
>DASWQG010000206.1:0-4324 GCA_036403775.1 Luteimonas sp. | reverse complement strand
ATCCGCGTCCCGCATCTGCGCGGCGACGGCGTCCGGCGTCGCGAGCCGGCGGTTCACCCGCAGCCACATCGGCGCCGGCTGCGCGCTGGCGGCGAGGAGGGCGTCCTCCCGGTCGGGCCAGTCCGCGCGCAGCGCATCGGGGCATCCGTCGACGGTCGCGGCGGCGATGTCCGCCTCCTGCCACTGCGCGGCAACGGCGTCCGGCGTCGCGAGCCGGCGGTTCACCCGCAGCCACATCGGCGCCGGCTGCGCGCTGGCGGCGAGGAGGGCGTCGATCCGTTCCGGCCAGTCCTCGCGCAAGGCCTGCAGCAGCCAGGCCGGCCAAGCCTGCGACGGATCACCCGGTGGCAGGCCGTCGCGCAGCGCGCGCCGGAGCAGGGCATTCACCAACCCTTTCTGGTGGGCGCGGCCGAGTTCGCGCGCCGCGTCCACGGTCGCGGCCACCGCCGCGTGCGCCGGCAGGCCGAGCGCGTCCACCTGGGCGAACCCCGCGTACAGCAGCGCGCGCAACTCGCCGTCGCGCCGGCCCGGCGGCTTCGGCATCCACTGCGCCAGCGCCTGGCCATAGCGCGCGTGGCCGCGCAGCGACGCGAATACGATCGCTTCCAGCAGCGCGCGGTCGCGCGGATCGGCGAGCGCCGGCAGGCGCCGGGCCAGTTCGGCCTTGAGCGAGCGGCCCTGGTGCAGCACCGCGTCGAGCGTGCGCGCGGCGGCGGCGCGAACGCCGGCGCCGGCGTTCGCGGGAGCGCTCATGCTTCGCGCGGCAGCGGCCGCGCGTTGAGGTAATCGGCGGCGGTGATCGCGCGGCCGCCGTCGCGTTGCAGCACGCGCAGGCGCAGCGCGCCCTCGCCGCAGGCGACGTCGATGCCGTCGCGCGAGGCCTGCAGCACCTTGCCCGGTGCGGCGCCGTGCGCGACCTCGAGCGGCTGCGCCGCATGGATCCGCACGCGCTCGCCGGCCAGCATCGCCTCGGCCATCGGCCAGGGATTGAAGGCGCGCACCTTGCGCGCGAGGACGCCGGCCGGCTGCGACCAGTCGAGTTTCGCCTCCGCCTTGTCGAGCTTGCGCGCGTAGGTCGCGCCCGCTTCGGGCTGCGGCTGCGGGACCGGCTTGATCCCCGCGCGAAGCAGGCCCAGTCCGTCGGAAAGCACCTGCGCGCCGAGTTCCGCCAGCCGGTCGTGCAGCTGGCCCGCGGTCTCCTGCGCGCCGATGTCCAGCTTCTGCGACAGCAGGACGGGGCCGGTATCCAGGCCCTGCTCCATCTGCATCAGGCAAATGCCCGTCTCATCGTCGCCGGCCTCGATCGCGCGCTGGATCGGCGCGGCGCCGCGCCAGCGCGGCAGCAGCGACGCGTGCACGTTCCAGCAGCCGTGGGTCGGGATGGCGAGGATCTTCGGCGGCAGCAGCAGGCCGTAGGCGACGACCACCATCACGTCCGGTCGCAGCGCCGACAACGCGTCGCGCGAGAGTTGCGATTTCAGCGATTCGGGCTGCAGCACGGGAATGCCGCGCAGCAGCGCCTCGCGCTTCACCGGCGACGGCTGCAGGCCGCGGCCGCGGCCCGCGGGCCGGTCGGGCTGGGTGTAGACGGCGACGACCTCGCCCTTGCCGGCCGCCGCGCGCAGCGACGGCACGGCGAACTCCGGGGTGCCTGCGAAGACGATCCGCATCGGCGCCGTCAGGCGGCGTGCTTGCGCTGCTTGGCCAGCTTCTTGCGCACCATCTCGCGCTTGAGCGGCGAGAGGTAGTCGACGAACAGCTTGCCGTCCAGGTGGTCCATCTCGTGCTGGATGCACACGGCCAGCAGGCCGTCGGTTTCCAGTTCGAACGGCTGGCCGTTGCGGTCCAGCGCGCGGACGGTGATCGTGTCGGCGCGGGTCACGTCGGCGTAGATGCCGGGCACCGACAGGCAGCCTTCCTGGCAGACCTGCTCGCCGGCGCGCGCGAGGATCTCCGGGTTCACGAACACCAGCGGCTGGTCCTTCTCCTCGGACACGTCGATGACCATGAAGCGCCGGTGCACGTCCACCTGGCTGGCGGCCAGGCCGATGCCGGGGGCCGCGTACATGGTCTCGAACATGTCGTCGAACAGCGCCTGGGTCGACGCCTCGGCCAGCCACGACGGCTCCACCGGCGCCGCCTTGGTGCGCAGCCGGGGGTCGGGGAATTCGAGGATCGGGAGCAGGGCCATGGGTCGCAGGAAAAGGGGGGCGCCGGTCACATCCGCGCGCTCGGAGCGCGTGGCATCGCCGGATTGTACCGCTTCGGCTTGCCCATGGCCTGAACCCTTGGGCTATATTGGCCCCGCTGTCGGGTGGGGAAAATCCAAGGGGTGCAGGAAGATGGCCGCGAAGCTTGATCGCGTTTCGAAGACGGCGACCGGCCGCCCAGGGCGCCTGCGCGCCGTGCTGGCGGTGGCGTTGCTGACCGTCGGCAGCTGGGTGGCGGCACAGGACCTGCGCGCCGACCATCCCGACACCTATGTCGTCCAGCGCGGCGATACGCTGTGGTCGATCGCCGCGAAGTTCCTCGACCGGCCCTGGCTGTGGCCGGAGATCTGGCAGGCAAACCCGCAACTGGCCAACCCGCACGAAATCTATCCCGGCGACGTCCTCTCGCTGGCCTACCGCGGGCAGCCGGCGATCCGGCTCAGCCCGGGTCCCCGCGACACCCCGCCGGTCGGCGCGATCCCGCTGTCGGAGATCGAGCCCTTCCTCAAGGACCTGCGGGTCGTCGACGAATTCGAGTCGCTGCCTTACGTCGTGGGCCTGGAGGAAGACCGCCTGCGCGGCGGCCAGGGCCAGCTTGCCTACCTCGATGGGGCGCCGGCCGGCGTCGGCGAGCGGGTGATGATCGTGCGGCCGACCCAGCGCTTCACCCGCCTGGACCGGGCCGAGGCCTGCTGCGACCTGTTCCACAACGACGACCTGGACTTCCGCGGTCGCCGCATCCTCGACAGCGCCAACTTCTGGACCGATGCGCTGCTGCCGGGCGAAGGCGAACTGCTCGGGCATGAACTGATGCGCGTGGCTACCGGCACCATCACCCGCGGCGTGGCGGGCGGGATCGAGGCCAGCACCCTGCTGCTGGACGACGATTCGCGCGAAGTGCGCGTGGGCGATCGCGTGCTCCCGGTCGATGCGCAACGCTACGACCTGCAGTTCCTGCCGCATGCGCCGGCGCAGGCCTTCGAGTACGGCCGCGCCCGCGTGCTGGCGGTGGCGGACATGCTCACCACCGGTGGCCCGCACGACGTGGTGGCGCTGTCGGTCGGCGCGCGCGACGGCATCGACAACGGCACCGTGTTCTCCACCTGGCGGGTGGGCAGCAACGCGGTGGACAAGGTCGCCTACGGCACCCAGCGCACCGAGGACCTGGTGCCCACTGCCGGCAAGGTGCGCCTGCCGGACGAGTTCGCCGGCCACCTGATGGTGTTCCGCACCTTCGAGAAGATGAGCTACGCCATCGTGATGGACAGCGTGAAGCCGACCCGCGTGGGCTACGAGCTGAAGCATCCCGACGCGGCGTATTGAACGGCCGCGCCGTTTCCTGACACGCGAACGCAACGGCGCCCGAGGGCGCCGTTGCCGTTTCCGCCGCACGCTGCGCGGATGCTGCTGCCGCGCCACCATCCCGACTACCCCGCGCTGCTCCGGCGCGCGCCTGGCCCGCCCGATGTCCTGCACGTCGCCGGCGATCCGCTGCTGCTCTGGCACCCGGCGGTGGCCATCGTCGGCAGCCGCTCGCCCAGCGCCGCCGGCGCCGAACATGCGTTCGACTTCGCCCGCGCGCTGGCCCAGGCCGGCTTCTGCATCGTCAGCGGCATGGCCGCCGGCATCGACGCCGCCGCCCATCGCGGCGCCCTCTCCGTCCATGGCCGCACCGTCGCCGTCCTTGGCTGCGGCGTGGACGTCGCCTACCCGCCCACCAACCGCGACCTCCATCGCCAGATCCGCGAACAAGGCGCGGTGATCAGTGAATTCCCGGACGGGACCCCGGCGCGGCGGGCGCACTTCCCGCAGCGCAACCGGATCGTCGCCGGGCTGTCGCTAGGCACGCTCGTGATCGAGGCGGCATTGCGCTCCGGCGCCTTGATCACCGCACGCCTCGCCGCGGACGCCGGCCGCGAAGTCTTCGCGCTTCCCGGCTCGATCCACAATCCGATGGCCCGCGGTTGCCACCGCCTCATCCGCGATGGCGCCGCCCTCGTCGAGTCGCCCGGGGAGGTGGTCGAGGCCCTCTCGCCCATCGCCCAATCGCTGGCCGACGCCCTCCGCGGCCGACTGGGGTCCGCGCAGGTGCCGGGAGTGGCGGGGGCCCCCCC
>DASWQG010000205.1:0-1918 GCA_036403775.1 Luteimonas sp. | reverse complement strand
ATCAAGCTGTCCGCGAACTGGATGGCGGCCGCGGGCCACGACGGCGAGGACGCGCGGCTGTTCGATGCCGTGCGCGCGCTGGGCCTGGAGTTGTGCCCGGAACTGGACCTCAGCATTCCGGTCGGCAAGGACTCGCTGTCCATGCAGGCGCAGTGGCGCGAGGGTGACGCCGCGCGCAAGTCGGTGTCGCCGGTCTCGCTGGTGGTCACCGCGTTCGCGGCGTTGGAGGACGTGCGCGGCCAGCTGACGCCGCTGCTCGACCGCGACACCGAGAGCGAGCTCTGGCTGATCGGCCTGGGCGGCGGTCGCCAGCGGCTGGGCGGTTCCATCCTCGCGCAGTGCCATCCCGATGCCGGCGCCACCGCGTTGCCCGCGTTCAGCGGCGAGGGCGAGGGCCTGGGCGTGCCGGACCTGGACGACCCGCAGCGCCTGCGCGCGTTCTTCGAGCTCATCCGCGATGCCCGCGCCGCCGGGCTGCTGCTCGCCTACCACGACCGCTCCGACGGCGGCGCCTTCGCGGCGCTGGCCGAGATGGCGTTCTGCTCGCACGTCGGCCTGGACATCGTCCTGGATGGCTGGGGCGCGGACCGGATCGAGGACGTGTTCCGCACCCTGTTCAACGAGGAGCTGGGCGCGGTGGTGCAGATCGCCACCGGCGACCGCGCGGCGTTCGCCGACATGGTCGCGCGCCACGGGCTGGTGGATTGCGCGCAGCGCATCGCGCGCCCGACCACCGCTCCCCAGGTGCGCGTGCTCGACGACTACGACGTGCTGGCGCAGTGGCGCTGGGACGAACTGTTCGATGCCTGGTGGTCGGTCACCCACGCCATGCAGCGGCTGCGCGACAACCCTGGCTGCGCCGACGAGGAGCGCGCGCACGCGCGCCGCTTCGACAGCCCCGGCCTGCGCCCGCGGCTGACCTTCGACCCGGCCGAGGACATCGCCGCGCCGTTCGTCGCCACCGGGGCGAAGCCCAGGGTCGCGATCCTGCGCGAGCAGGGCGTCAACGGCCAGGTGGAGATGGCGGTCGCCTTCGAGCGCGCGGGCTTCCGCGCCTTCGACGTGCACATGAGCGACCTGATCGCCGGCCGCGCGCGACTGGACGATTTCGCCGGCTTCGCGGCCTGCGGCGGTTTCAGCTACGGCGACGTGCTCGGCGCTGGCCGCGGCTGGGCCACCAGCATCCTCGAGCGCCCGGCATTGCGCGAGATGTTCGAGGCCTTCTTCGCCCGCGGCGACAGCTTCGCGCTGGGCGCGTGCAACGGCTGCCAGATGCTCAGCCAGCTGCGCGACATCATCCCCGGCGCCGGCCACTGGCCGAAGTTCCTGCGCAACCGCAGCGAGCAGTACGAGGCCCGCTTGTCCTTGCTGGAAGTCGTCGAGTCGCCGTCGCTGTTCCTGCGGGGCATGGCCGGCTCGCGCATCCCGGTGTCGGTGGCGCACGGCGAGGGGCGTCCGGAATTCGATTCGCCGGTGGACGCGGCCGCCGCGCGCGTGGCCCTGCGCTTCGTCGGCGGCGATGGCCAGACGGCCACGCACTACCCGGACAACCCGAACGGCTCGCCGAACGCGGTCGCCGGCCTCACCACCGACGACGGGCGCGTCACCATCCTGATGCCGCACCCCGAGCGAACCCCGCGCACCGTCAACTTCAGCTGGGCCCCCCGCGACTGGCCCGAAGACTCGCCTTGGCTGCGCATGTTCCGCAACGCCCGCGTCGCGCTGGGGTAAGCCTCTCTCTTGGGGCAGCGGTGCGGCGGGCGGGGTGCCCCTCGCCTCCTCGACAGCTCTTTAACTCGTCGGCGAGGGGCACCCCACCCACCGCACCGCCTCGTCGCTCGAATTTCTTCCCCTCCGGCCACACGAAGCCGGGAATTCAACGCCGGAGTAAGCGTTGCGAAAAAGGGCGGCCCCCTGA
>DASWQG010000204.1:0-15003 GCA_036403775.1 Luteimonas sp. | reverse complement strand
GGCGCGGTGCGCGGCTGGCGTGCCGGCATCGGCGACGGTCCGCCCGGCGGCATCGACTTGCTGCGCGTCGCGCGCGATGGACGGGTGTGGCTGGCGAGTGCCGGCCGCGGCGTGCAGGTGCGCGCGCCCGGCGGTCGCGTGCTTCGCACCTGGCGCGCGGACGCCCCCGGCCTGCTGGGCGCCGACATCGAGGCGCTGGAACTGGGGCGCGACGGGGCGACGTGGATCGCGGGTGCCGGCGGCGTCTCGCGCCTGTCCCCCGACGGTGATGCCTTCGTCCCGGTGGCGGCGATGGGACCCGCGCGCGCATACGCGCTGGCCTTCGATGGCGAGCGCGAGGCGTGGCTGTCGCGGCCGACGGGCCTGGAGCGCTACCGTCGCGGCGACAAGGGCTGGACGCGCACCGCGCGCGTCGGCGCCGTCGCGGGCCTCCCGGCGGTGGAAGCGGCGGGCCTGGTGGTGGATGCGCGGCACCGGCCCTGGCTCGCCACGTCGCGCGGGCTTTACCGCTGGGATCCGGCAACGCGACGGACGCGGCGCATCGGCGTGCAGGATGGCCTGCGCAGCCAGGAGTTCGTCGCGCGCGGCGCGGCGTTGACGGCCGAGGGCGTGCTGGCCGCCTCGACGGTCGCCGGCCACGTCGTGCTGGTCGACACGCGCGCGCCGGCGCCGCCACCGGTAGTGCGCACGCTGGCGCTCGACGAGCTCGCGGTGCGCGACGCCGGGCGCTGGCGCAGCCTGGGTGGCGATGTCCCGCGCGTGCCCGCCGGCACCCGCGAACTGCGGATCCGCGTGCGGCTGCCCGCGTACGCGCAACCGTCGGCCATCCGCTACGAATCGCGGCTGGACGGGGTCGATCGCGCGTGGCTGGCGATGGGCGGCGGACCGCGCGTGTTCGCGGCCCTGCCCGCCGGCGATTACGCGTTGCGCATCCGCGCGACCGATGCCGACGGCAACCGCAGCCTCGGGCCACCGGTGCGCTGGCGGGTGCTGCCGCCGTGGTGGCGCAAGCCGCCGGCGCTCGCGGCCTGGGCCGGCCTGGCGCTGCTGTCGCTGGGGCTGGCCACACTGGCGGGGCGCACGCGGGTGCGCGCGCGCCGGCGCATGCGCTGGCTCGAACAGGGCCGCGCGCTGGCCGAGCAGGCCTCGCGCGCGAAGAGCCGCTTCCTCGCCGACCTCGGCCACGAGGTGCGCACGCCGATGACCGGCGTGCTCGGCATGAGCGACCTGTTGCTGGACGGGCGGCTGGAGCCGGCGCAACGCCGGCAGGTGGAGGCGATCCGCAGCGCCGGCCAGCACCTGCTGCGGCTGGTGGACGACGCGCTCGACCTGGCGCGGATCGAGGCGGGGCGGCTGGTGCTCGATCCGCAACCGATCGACCTGCGCGCGCTGGTCGCCGAAGTCGCCGCGCTGCAGGCGCCGCTGGCGCATCGTCGCGGCCTCGGGTTCGCCAGCAGCGTGGCGCCTGGCACGCCGGCGGTGCTGCTCGGCGATGCGCTGCGGATCAAGCAGGTGCTGTTCAACCTGGTGGCCAACGCGATCAAGTTCACGCCGCAGGGCGAAGTGGGCCTGCGCGTGGAAGCCCTCGCGGGCGGCGGCCTGCGCTTCACCGTGCACAACACCGGCCCGGGCCTGGATGACACCGCGCGGGCCTGGCTGTTCGGGCGCTTCGAGCAGGGCGGCACGGCGGCCTCGCGCCACGGCGGCTTCGGCCTGGGCCTGGCGATCAGCCGGGAACTGGTGGTCGCGATGGGCGGGCGGATCGCCGCGCACGCCGCCGAGGGTGGCGGCGCGCGATTCGTCGTGGAGCTGCCGCTGCCGCCGGCTCAGCCGCGCGCGGACAAGGCGTGCACGGCCTCCACCAGCGCGGCGACGTGCGCGGGATCCATGTCGGGCGACATGCCGTGGCCGAGGTTGAACACGTGCCCCTCGCGCGAACCGCCGTTGCCGGCCGCGTAGCTGTCGAGCACTTCGCGCACCTGTCCGCGGATCGCGTCGGGCGATCCGTACAGCACGGCCGGATCGAGGTTGCCCTGCAGCGCGACCCGGCCGCCGACGCGGTGGGCCGCGGCCTCCAGGTCGATGGTCCAGTCCACGCCGACGGCCTCGCAGCCGCTCGCGGCCAGCGCCTCCAGGTGCGCCGCGTTGCCCTTGCCGAACAGGATCAGTGGCGTGCGCGCGTCGCCCTCGCCACGCGCCAGCTCGCGCGCGATGCGGGTGAGGTACGGCAGCGAGAACTCGCGGTACATGGACGGCGACAGCACGCCGCCCCAGGTGTCGAAGACCTGCAGGGCCTGCGCGCCCGCCGCGCGCTGCGCCGCCAGGTACGCGATCACCGCGTCGGTGTTCACCGAGAGCAGCGCGTGCAGCGCGGCGGGATCGTTGAGCGCCATCGCCTTGATCCGCGCGAACTCCTTGCTGCCGCCGCCCTCGACCATGTAGCAGGCCAGCGTCCACGGGCTGCCGGAGAAGCCGATCAGCGGGACCCGGCGTTCATCAGGCATGTTGTCCAGCTCGCGGCGGATGGTCCGCACCGCGTCCATCACGTAGCGCAACTCGATCTCCATGTCCGGCACGCCGAGCCTGGCGATCGCCGCGGCGTCGCGCACGGGACGCTCGAACTTCGGGCCCTCGCCGTCGGCGAAGTACAGGCCCAGGCCCATCGCGTCGGGGATGGTGAGGATGTCCGAGAACAGGATCGCAGCGTCCAGCGGGAAGCGGCGCAGCGGCTGCAGCGTCACCTCGCAGGCCAGTTCCGGGTTCTTCGCCATCGCCAGGAAGCTGCCGGCGGCCGCGCGCGTGGCCCGGTACTCGGGCAGGTAGCGGCCGGCCTGGCGCATCAGCCACACCGGCGTGCGGTCCACGGGCTCGCGGCGCAACGCGCGCAGGAAACGGTCGTTCTTCAGCGGGGTGGACAAGGCCTTCTCCGGCGTTTCGGGCTACTTCGGGGCGTCCACGCCTTGCGCGAACATCAACTGGAAGCCCTTCTTCAGTTGCAGGTCGCGGGCGTGCTCGAACGCGGCGATCGCCGCGGCCTGTTCGAGGAACTGCTCGCGGCGGACGGAACTGCGGCTGCCGACCTGCCCGCTCTCGCGCACCAGCGTCCAGCCGCCGAGCAGGTCGCGCTCGAGCATCAGCTGGACGAAGCGGGGCGCCTCGCGGCCATCGGGGCGTTGTTGCAGGAGCAGTCGCATCCGCCAATTGTAGGGCCGACCCACGGTCGGCTCGCGAAAATCGCCAATCGCGGGGCGGCGCTATCGCGCGGCCGACAGCACCTCGAGGACGGCGGCGTCGGGGACGCCCGTCGCCACCCGCGCGCGTCCCGGGCCTTCCCACAGGACCAGGCGCAGGCCGCTGGCCAGGGCCTTCTTGTCCAGGCGCATGCGCGACAGCAGCAGCTTGGGGTCGAGGCCGTGGGGCAGCCGCGTCGGCAGGCCCATCGCTGCCAGCAGGCCGGCCAGGCGCTGGGCATCGGCTTCGGTGGCCATGCCGCGCGACGCCGAGAGCCGGGCCGCCAGCACCATGCCCACGGCCACGGCCTCGCCATGGTTCAGCGCGTCGCCCCGGCCGTAGCCCTGCTCGGCCTCGATCGCGTGGGCGAAGGTGTGGCCGAAGTTGAGCAACGCCCGCTCGCCGCGTTCGTGCGGGTCGCGCTCGACGATCGCGACCTTGTGCGCGCAGCTGCGGGCGATGGCCTCGGCCAGCACGTCGGCGTCGCGCGCCAGCAGGCGCGGGGTGTTTGCCGCCAGCCAGTCGAGGAAGCGGGCGTCGCGGATCGCGCCGTACTTGACCACTTCGGCCAGGCCGGCGCGCAGTTCGCGGTCGGGCAGGGTCGCCAGCGTGCTGGTGTCGGCGAACACCGCGCGCGGCGGGTAGAAGGCGCCGACCAGGTTCTTGCCCTGCGGCACGTCGATCGCGGTCTTGCCGCCGACCGAGGAGTCGACCATCGCCAGCAGCGAGGTCGGCAGCTGCACCAGGTCGATGCCGCGCATCCAGCAGGCCGCGGCGAACCCGGCGAGGTCGCCGACGACGCCGCCGCCGAGCGCGAACACGCAGGCGTCGCGGGTCGCGCCGAGTTCGGCGAGGTCGCGCAGCAGGTCGCCGAAGCCGTCCAGCGATTTCGATTCCTCGCCCGGCGCGACGATGCTCAGCTTCGCCTGCACGCGGCCGCTCGCGGCCAGCGCGGCCAGCGTGCGCTCGGCGTAGAGCGGGGCGACGTTGCCGTCGCTCGCGAGCAGGGCATGGCGGCCGCGGACCTGCGCCGCCAGCGCGTTGACGTCGTCGAGCAGGCCGGGGCCGATGTGGATCAGGTAGGGATGCTCGCCGCCCACCTCGATGACATGCTCGCCGCGCCGCCCGCCCGCTTCCTTCCAGCGGTAGCGCACCATTTCCTCGAGCACCTCGACCACCTGGTCCTCGCTAAGCTCGTCGGTCTCCAGGCGAATGTCGGCGACCTTGCGGTACAGCGGCGTGCGCGTCGCCGCCAGCGTCCGCAGCAGGCCTTCCGGGTCGTCGATCCGCAGCAGGGGGCGGTGGTCGCTGCCGGCGACCCGGGCCAGCTGGCTGTCCACCTGGGCGCCGAGCCAGACCACGCAGGCGCGCGTCTCCAGCAGTTCGCGGTTGGCGGGGTCCAGCACCACGCCGCCGCCGGTGGAGAGCACGCGCCCGACCCCCTCGAGGCGCTCGCGCAATCGCGCGGCTTCCAGGACGCGGAAGGCGTCCTCGCCGTCCTCCTCGAAGATCGCGGAAATCGTGCGTCCTGCCGCCGCCTCGATGTCGTCGTCGAGGTCGCTGAAGGGGAACCCGAGCCGGGCGGCGAGGCGGCGGCCGACCGTGCTCTTGCCGGCGCCCATCGGGCCGACGAGCACCAGGTTGGGAGCGGTATCCATGCGTGTTCGATCTTACCCGGCCGTGACGTGGCCCATATAGACTTGACGCGACACGCACCCCGGTCCGGACAGCCATGCCCCTGCGCCTCGCGCTCGCGCAATTCGATTTCCCGGTCGGCGACGTCGAGGGCAACGCCGAACGCATCATCGCCATGGTCGCGCACGCGCGCGACGAGCTCGGGGCGCAGGTGGTCCTGTTCCCGGAACTGGCGCTGTGCGGCTATCCGCCCGAGGACCTGCTGCTGCGTCCTTCCTTCCTCGCCGACTGCGAAGCCGCGCTGCGCCGGGTCGCCGCCGCGACCCGGGGCATCGTCGCGGTGGTCGGCTGGCCCGAGGCCGCCGGCGCGGTGGTCTACAACGCCGCGAGCGTGCTGCGCGACGGCGTGGTCGCCGCCACCAGCCGCAAGCGCGAGCTGCCCAATTACGCGGTGTTCGACGAGCGCCGCTATTTCGACGTCGATCCCGACGGCGGTCCCTGCGTGTTCGAGGTGGACGGCGTCCCGGTGGGACTGCTCGTCTGCGAGGACCTGTGGTTCCCCGAGCCGCTGGCGCGGACCTGCGCCGCCGGGGCGAAGCTCGTGCTCGTTCCGAACGCGTCGCCGTTCGAGCGCGACAAGCACGCGCAGCGCGACGCCCTGCTGGCGCAGCGCGCGGCGGAGACGGCGGTCGCGGGCGGCGCCGCGCTCGCCTACCTGAACCTGGTCGGCGGGCAGGACGCGCTGGTGTTCGACGGCGCCTCGGTGCTGGCCGACGGCGACGGCGTCGTGCATCCGGCCGCCGCCGCGTTCCTCGACGCCTGGCTGGTGGCCGACTTCGACCCGGGGACCCTGCGCTTCCAGGCGGTCGAATGGACCGTCGACGGCGACGAGAGCCGCGATGCCCTGTGCTGGCGCGCGCTGGTGCGCGGGATCCGCGACTACTTCCACAAGAACGGGTTCTCGCAGGCCTGGCTGGGCCTGTCGGGCGGCATCGACTCGGCGCTGGTGCTGGCGCTGGCGGTGGACGCGCTGGGCGCCGACCACGTCACCGCGGTGCGCATGCCCTCGCGCTACACGGCGGGCCTTTCCAATGACCTCGCGGACGAGCAATGCCGCTCGCTGGGCGTGCGCCTGCTCTCCATTCCCATCGAACAGCCCTTCCAGGGCTTCCTCGACGCGCTGGCCGGGACCTTCGAGGGCCATCCGGTGGATACCACCGAGGAGAACCTGCAGTCGCGCAGCCGCGGCGCGGTGCTGATGGCCCTGTCCAACAAGTTCGGCGGGCTGGTGCTGACCACCGGCAACAAGAGTGAATACGCGGTCGGCTACGCCACGATCTACGGCGACATGTGCGGCGGTTATGCGCCGCTCAAGGACGTCTACAAGACCGAGGTCTACGCGCTGGCGCGCTGGCGCAACACCGTCGGCGGCAGCGCGCCGCACGGCGGCGCGGTGATCCCGGTGGGGGTCATCGACCGCCCGCCTTCCGCGGAACTGCGCGCCAACCAGCTCGACCAGGACTCGCTGCCGCCCTACGACGTGCTCGACGCGATCCTGTTGCGGCATGTGGACCAGGAACAGTCGGGCGAGGAGATCGTCGCGGCCGGCTTCGATGCCGCGGTCGTGGACCGGGTGCTGCGGCTGGTGCGCACCAGCGAGTGGAAGCGGCACCAGGCCGCGCCGGGGCCGAAGGTGTCGCGGCGCGCGTTCGGGCGCGAGCGTCGCTACCCGATCACCAACGGCTATCGCGGCTGACTATTCCGCGTCGAGCGGCGACTTCTCGCCCGCGAACGGGTTCAGGCGACGGAAGCGCGACGGATAGTCGGGCCATTCGCCGCGCAACCACGGATGCGCCGGGTTGTTCTGCTCGAGCACGCGGCGCGCGTCGGCGGCGAGCGTCTCGTTGCCGAGTCGGGTGTAGGCCTCGCCCATCAGCGCCACCGCATCGTCCTGCAAGCGCGTGCCCGGATAGGTCTCGAGCACGTGCTGCGCGCGGTTGGCCGCGGCGACCCAGGCGCCCCGGCGCAGGTAGTACAGGCCGACGTCCATGTCGTGCCGCGCGAACATGTCGCGCAGCTGCAGCATGCGTTCGCGCGCGTCGGCGGCGTAGCGGCTGTTCGGATAGCGCTCGGCGACGATGCGGAAGTCGTTGTACGCCTGCTGCGGCGTGGACAGGTCGCGGCGGCTGGCGTCCAGCGACCAGACGCGCTGCAGGAAGATCGTGTCGCGGTCGGAATTGACCAGGCCGCGCAGGTAGTAGAGGTAGGCGATGTTGCGGTGGGTCGGGTAGGTGCGGATGAAGCGGTCGATGGTCGAGATCGCTTCCTCGTTGCGGCCGGTCTTGTACTGGGCGTACGCGGTCTCCACCAGCGCCTGCTCGGTGTGCTCGCCGTACGGGTACTGCGCGACCAGGCGCTTGTACACGGTGATGGCGCTGGCGAAGTTGCCGTGCTCCATCTCGGTGTGGCCCTTCTGGTACAGCTCGGCCACCGGCACGCCCTCGTTCGCGTCGGCGTCCTTGAACCAGCCCTTCACCCGCGTGCAGCCGGTGGAACCGATCACGGCCGCCAGCAACAGCAGCACGACCAGGCGTTGGATGGGGCGGGGCATCGCCGGGCGAGGGGGCAGGCCTGGTGTCATGGATTCGGGTCTAAGCGCCGGGGGCACGAAGGTCGGATAATAGCAGCCATGCCTGAAGTCCACGCCGACAACAACGCGCCCCTCCAGGCCCGGGTCCCGGAATCGGCCGCCGGCCGCCGGTTCGACGCCGTGCTGGCCGAATTGTTCCCGCAACACTCCCGTTCGCGGCTCGCGGCCTGGATCAAGTCGGGCCATGCGCTGCTCGACGGCGCGCCCGCGCGGCCGCGCGACCCGGTGCGCGGCGGGGAGCCGGTGACGCTGGACGCGCCGCCCGACGACACCCAGGTCCATGCCGTCGCCCAGGACATCCCGCTGGACGTGCTGTACGAGGACGCCCACGTCCTGGTGATCGACAAGCCGGCCGGGCTGGTCGTGCATCCCGGCGCCGGCAACCCCGAGGGCACGCTGGTGAATGCGCTGCTGCACCGGGATCCCGCGCTGGCGTCGCTGCCGCGCGCCGGCATCGTCCATCGCCTGGACAAGGACACTTCCGGCGTGATGGTCGTGGCGCGCACGCTGGAGGCGCACACGGCGCTGGTCGCGCAGCTGTCCGCGCGCGAGGTGCACCGCCAGTACCTGGCCGTGGTGGTGGGCGCGCTGGTCTCCGGCGGCACCGCCGACGCCGCGATCGACCGCCATCCGCGCGACCGCATCCGCATGGCCGTGCGCGAGGACGGCCGCGACGCGGTCACCCACTTCCGGCTGCGCGAGCGTTTCCACGCGCATACGCTGCTGGAATGCCGGCTGGAGACCGGGCGGACCCACCAGATCCGCGTGCACATGGCCCACCTGAAGCACCCGATCGTCGGCGACCCCCTGTACGGCGGACCGCTGCGGCTGCCGCGCGGCGCCAGCGACGCGCTGGTCGCCGCGCTGCGTGGCTTCCGCCGCCAGGCCCTGCACGCCGAGACGCTGGAGTTCCGCCACCCGGCCAGCGGGGAGCCGGTGCGCACCAGCGCGCCGGTGCCCGAGGACATGCGGCGGCTGCTCGACGCGCTGCGCGAGGACACGCGCGCGCGCGCCGACGCCGGACGCTGATGCGCGACGCGACGCTGCTCGCGAGCGTGCTGCCCGCCGAGTGGCCGGCCCCCGCGGGCGTGCACGCGCTCACCACCTTGCGCGGCCCGGCGGGCGAGTCGCCGGCGCCCTTCGATGCGTTCGACCTCGGCCTGCGCAACGGCGACGATCCGGGCGTGGTGCAGCACAACCGCGAGCGCCTGGCGCGCGGCCTCGGCTTGCCGTCGGCGCCGCGCTGGCTGCGGCAGGTGCACGGGACGACGGTGGCGGTCGAACCCGCTCCCGGCGCGGAACCGGAAGCCGACGCGGCGGTGTCGTGCACGCCCGGCACGGTGCTGGCCATCCTCACCGCCGATTGCCTGCCCGTGGTCCTGGCCAGCAGCGATGGCCGCTGGATCGGCGCCGCGCACGCGGGCTGGCGCGGGCTCGCCGCCGGCGTGCTGGAAGCGACCGTGGCGGCGATGCAGGCGCCGCCGGAGACGCTGCTGGCCTGGCTGGGTCCCGCCGCGGGGCCGGACGCCTACGAAATCGGCGGCGAGGTCCACGATGCGTTTGTCGCCCGCGACGCGCAGGCACGAGCGGCGTTCGTCCCGACCCGCCCGGGCCACTGGCGTGTCGACCTGTTCGAGCTCGCCCGCCAGCGCCTGCACCAGGCCGGCCTGCTGCCGCAGGCCATCCACGGCGGTGGCCAATGCACCCTCTCCGACCCCGCGCGCTTCTACTCGCACCGGCGCGACCAGCGCACCGGTCGCATGGCGACGCTGGTCTGGCGGGAACTGCCCTAGGCGCCCGGCCCCGGGCTCACGCGGCGGCGAGCGCGGCGAGGTAGGCACGCCGCCAGGCGGTGATGTCGTGGCGGGAGAGGTGCTCGAACATCGCGCGCCAGCGCTCGCGGCGCTCGCCCAGCGGCATCTTCGTCGCCGTCGCGATGGCGTCGGCGACGCCGTCCAGGTCGTAGGGATTGACGATCAGCGCGCTGTCCAGCTCGCGCGCGGCGCCGGCGAAGGTGGACAGCACCAGCACGCCGGGATCGTCCGGGTCCTGCGCGGCGACGAATTCCTTGGCGACCAGGTTCATCCCGTCGCGCAAGGGCGTCACCAGCCCGACCCGCGCGAGCCGGTAGAAGCCGGTGAGCGTGGGGTGCGCGTAATTGCGGTTGACGTAACGCACCGGCGTCCAGTCCGGTTCCGCGTGGGCGCCGTTGATATGGCCTGCCAGCTGCTCCAGTTCCTGCCGCAGCTCGCGGTACTCGGCGACGTCCCCGCGCGAGACGGGCGCGATCTGCAGCAGGGTGAGGTCGCCGCGCTGCTCGGGATGGCGGGCGAGGTAGCGCTCGAACGCGCGGAACCGCTCCGGCAAACCCTTGGAGTAATCCAGCCTGTCCACCCCGATCGCCAGCGCGCGGCCCGAGAGGCTTTCGCGCAGCCGCTTGACGCTGGACTTCTCCACCGCCTCGGCGGCCTGCGCGGCGATCCGCGCGGTGTCGATGCTGATCGGGAACGCGCCGGCGCGCAGCAGGCGGCCGCCCGCCGTTTCCAGCAGGCCGGTCGTGATCACGGTGCCGCGGCCGAACAGGCGCACGTAATCCTGGAAGCGCTCGAGGTCGCGCTGGGTCTGGAACCCCACCAGGTCGTAGGCCGAGAGGCCTTCGAACAGGCGGCCGTGCTGCGGCAGCGCCGCCAGCAGGTCGGACGAGGGCATCGGCACGTGGAGGAAGAAGCCGAGCTTGCAGCGCACGCCGCGCTCGCGCAGCAGCGCCGCCAGCGGAATCAGGTGGTAGTCGTGCACCCAGACCAGGTCGTCGTCGCGCAACCGTGGCGCCAGCTCGTCGGCGAACAGGGCGTTCACCCGGCGGTACGCCGCGTAGGTTTCGCGGCTGAAGTCCACCAGGTCCATGCGGAAGTGCAGCAGCGGCCACAGCGAGCGGTTGGCGAAGCCGTTGTAGTAGTCGGCATGGTCGCGGCGGGACAGGTCGAGCGTGACGTAATCCACGCCGTTGTCGGCCAGCTCGTGCACCTTGCCCGAGTGCGAGGGATCGATCTTGCCGCTCCAGCCGAACCATAGGCCGCCGCGGCGCTCGGCCGACTGGTCGTCCAGCGCGGCCTGCAAGGCGACGGCCAGGCCGCCCGCGCGGTTCTCGCCCGGCAGCGCCACGCGGTTGGACACGACGACCAGGCGGCTCATGCGTCCATGCCTAGATCGCGTCCTGCCAGGGCCGGCTGAGCGCCATCGCGGCGATGATCAGGCCCACATGCGAGTAGGTCTGCGGAAAGTTGCCCCAGGGCTCGCCGCTGTCGAAGGCGAGGTCCTCCGACATCAGCCCGAGCGGGTTGCGGCGGGCGAGCACGTGGCCGAACAGCTCGCGCGCCTCCTCCTTGCGCCCGATCGACGCCAGCGCGTCGATGTACCAGAACGTGCAGATCGTGAAGCTGGTCTCGGGCGTGCCGAAGTCGTCGGGCGCGATGTAGCGGAACAGGCCATGGCCGCGCTTGAGGTCCCGGCCGATCGCCTCGACCGTCGCGACGAAGCGCGGGTCGCGGGCCTCGACGAAGCCCAGGTCGGCGAGCAGCAGCAGCGAGGCGTCCAGGCGCTCGCCGCCGAAGGCGTCGGCGAAGTGGCCCAGCGACGCGTTCCAGGCCTCGCGCATGACCCGCTCGTGGATGATGCCGGCGCGCGCGCGCCAGTGCGCCTCGCGCTCGGGGAGGCCGAGTTGGCGGGCGATGCGCGCCAGCCGGTCGCAGGCCGCCCAGCACATCACCGCCGAGTAGGTGTGCACATGGGCGATGCCGCGGAATTCCCACAGCCCCGCGTCAGGCTGGTCGTGCAACTCGAAGGCGCGCTCGCCGAGGGGCTCCAGCCGTTCGAACATGGCTTCGTCGCCGCGATGGCGCAGGCGCTGGTCGAAGAACAGCTGCGCCGAGGCCAGCACCACCGAGCCGTAGACGTCGTGCTGCTTCTGTAGCCAGGCCAGGTTGCCGCGGCGCACCGGCCCCATGCCGCGGTAACCCGCCAGGCTTTCCACCGTCTCCTCGGCCAGCGACTTCTCGAAGCCGATGCCGTAGACCGGCTGCAGTTCCGGGTCGTCGCGGGCGACCACGTTGAAGATGTAGCGGATGTATTCCTCCATGCTGCGGGTCGCGCCCAGGCGGTTGAGCGCGCGCACGACGAAGGCCGCGTCGCGAAGCCAGCAATAGCGGTAGTCCCAGTTGCGCGGCGTGTGCGGCGCCTCCGGGATCGAGGTCGTCAGCGCGGCGATGATGCCGCCGGTGTCCTCGTACTGGCACAGCTTGAGCGTGATCGCGCTGCGGATGATCGCGTCCTGGAACTCCAGCGGCAGCGACAGGTAGCGCACCCACTCCAGCCAGTACTCCTCGGTCTGCTGCAGGGCGTCGTCGACGAAGCTGGCCAGCGGCTGGGTCAGCGTCTCGTCCGGGCCGAGCATGAAGCGCAGTTCGCGGTCGAGCACGAATGGCAGCTCGTCGCGGATCAGGCGCAGCGGCGCGTCGGTGGTCAGGCGCAGCGCCATGCCCGGCAGCAGGTAGCGGATGTGGTTGCTGCCCCAGGTGCGCTCCGGCACGCGCGCGCCCCAGTCGGCCAGCGGCCGCAGCCGGACGCGCACCCGCGGGCTGCCCGCCAACGGGCGGATCCGCCGCAACAGCATCACCGGCCGGTAGAAGCGCCCGTGCTGGCGCCCGCGCGGCGCGAAGTCGAGTTGCTCGACGGTGCCGCCGTGCGCGTCGTGCAGCAGGGTGCGCAGGATCGCGGTATTGGGGAGGTAGTGCTGCTCGGCGGAAGCGAAATCCTCCAGCTCCACCGCCCATTCGCCGCCCTCGATCTTCGGTTCGAGCAACGCGCAGAACGCCGGGTCGCCATCGAAGGCGGGCAGGCAGCTCCACACCACGCGTCCGCGCGCGTCGAGCAGCGCGCCGAAGCTGCCGTTGCCGACCAGGCCGAGGTCGAGGTTGTTCATGCGACCGCCTCCGCCAGCCACCGCCGGACTGCCCCCGGCCCGGGCAGGGCGAAGTGCGCGGCGCTCGGTTCGCGGTCGCCGACCAGCACGCTGATGCCGGCGCGCGCGTTGACCACGGCGAAGCCGCTCTCGTCGGTGATGTCGTCGCCGGCGAATACCGGCAGGCGCCCACGGAACGGGGATTCCGCGAGCAGTGCCTCGATCGCGTTGCCCTTGTCGCCGCCCTCGGGGCGCAGCTCGACCACGTGGTTGCCGTGCTGCAGCCGATAGCCCGGCAGGCGCGGCAAGGTCGCGTCGGCGAAGCCGCGCAGGGCGTCCTTCGCCTCGGGCGCGCCGCGCCAGTGCAGGCCGAGGGCGACACCCTTGTCTTCCACGAGCGCGCCGGGAAAGCGCGCGGCGAGGCGTGTTGCCTCCTCGCGCACGGCATCCAGGATCTCCGGCCGCGCCGGCGGCGGAGAACCGGCCTCGCCGTTGCGCCGCTCCAGCCCATGCAGGCCGGCCCCCGCGAACTGCAGCGGGGAAAATAGGGCGTCGAGGCCGGCCAGCGGCCGCCCGCTGACCAGCGCGAGCGCGCCCTCGAGCCGGTCGGCCAGCGACCGCAGCGCGTGGCGCAGTTCGGAGGGGACCCGCACCGCGTCCGGCTGCTCGGCGAGGTCGAGCAGGCAGCCATCCACGTCCAGGAACAGGGCCCAGTCGTCGGCGGGCGCGGGCGGGGGTGGTCGGTTCGCTACGTTCCGTCCAGGCATTGCGCCATTGTGGCCACCGCGGCGTTAGGCTCGTGTTCACGCGCCGCTGCGCGTCGCCGCTTGCATTCGTGCCGCGACGGCCGCACCTCCCCGCTATCACCGGCCGCCGGCCGGCATCCAGAGGAGACCGTGTCCATGCGCATGGACAAGCTCACCAGCCGTTTCCAGCAGGCTTTGGCCGACGCGCAGTCGCTGGCCGTGGGCCGCGACCACAACCTGATCGAGCCCGCGCACCTGCTGGTCGCGCTGCTCGACCAGCAGGGCGGCGGCACGCGGCCGCTGCTGGCGCGCGCCGAGGTCAACGTGCCGTTGCTGCGCGAGCGCCTGGGCGAGATCCTCGACGGCCTGCCGAAGGTCTCCGGGCAGGAAGGCAGCGTCTCGATCGGCAACGACCTGTCGCGCCTGCTCAACATCACCGACAAGCTGGCGCAGCAGCGCGGCGACGGCTTCATCGCCAGCGAACTGTTCCTGCTCGCCGCGCTCGACGATGGTGGCGCGGCCGGTCGCGCGCTAAAGGCCGCGGGCGCGACGAAGCCGAAGATCGAAGCGGCGATCGACGCCGTGCGCGGCGGTGAGAAGGTGCAGGACGAGAACGCCGAAGAGGCGCGCCAGGCGCTGGAGAAGTACACCATCGACCTGACCGCGCGCGCGGAAAGCGGCAAGCTCGACCCGGTCGTCGGCCGCGACGAGGAGATCCGCCGCACCATCCAGGTGCTGCAGCGTCGGACCAAGAACAATCCGGTGCTGATCGGCGAGCCAGGCGTGGGCAAGACCGCGATCGTCGAGGGGCTGGCCCAGCGCATCGTCAACAACGAGGTGCCCGAGGGCATCCGCGGCAAGCGCCTGCTGTCGCTGGACATGGGCGCGCTGATCGCCGGCGCCAAGTTCCGCGGCGAGTTCGAGGAGCGGCTGAAGGCCGTGCTCAACGACCTGGCGAAGAACGAGGGGCAGATCATCCTCTTCATCGACGAGCTGCACACGATGGTCGGCGCCGGCAAGGCCGAGGGCGCGATGGACGCCGGCAACATGCTCAAGCCCGCGCTGGCCCGCGGCGAACTGCACTGCATCGGCGCGACCACGCTGGACGAATACCGCAAGTACATCGAGAAGGACGCCGCGCTGGAGCGGCGCTTCCAGAAGGTCTTCGTCGGCGAGCCGACCGTCGAGGACACGATCGCGATCCTGCGTGGCCTCAAGGAGCGCTACGCGGTGCACCACGGCGTCGAGATCACCGACCCGGCGATCGTCGCCGCGGCGACGCTCTCGAACCGCTACATCAGCGACCGCCAGCTGCCGGACAAGGCCATCGACCTGATGGACGAGGCCGCCTCGCGGATCCGCATGGAGATCGACTCCAAGCCGGAGGAGATGGACCGCAAGGAGCGGCGGCTGATCCAGCTGAAGATCCAGCGCGAGGCGCTGAAGAAGGAGAAGGACCCCGAGTCGAAGAAGCGCCTGGCCGACCTCGACGAGGAGATCGCCCGGCTGGAGCGCGAGTTCAACGACCTCGAGGAGATCTGGAAAGCCGAGAAGGCCACGCTGCAGGGCGCGACCAGGGTCAAGGAGCAGCTGGAGCAGGCGCGCCTGGACCTGGAGGCGGCGCAGCGCCGCCAGGACTACGCGCGCATGAGCGAGATCCAGTACGGGCGCATCCCGGAACGGGAGAAGCAGCTGGCCGCCGCGCAGGAGGCCGAGACCAAGGGCTTCACCCTGCTGCAGGACAAGGTCACCGCCGAAGAGATCGCGCAGGTCGTGTCGCGCTG
>DASWQG010000203.1:0-3331 GCA_036403775.1 Luteimonas sp. | reverse complement strand
CGCCCGCGTGGGCGGCGCCGCCCCGGCCGCGGCGCGGGTGCCGGCGGGCGGCCACCGGCTGTATCCGGCGCTGGACCCGATCGACGGCCTCGGCAACGAGGACAAGGTCGAGTCGCTGCGCGCGCTCGACCGCTTGCTGCGCGCGGCGGACCCGCGCGTGAAGCAGGTCGTGGTGAGCCTGTCGGGCGGCGTGGACACGGTCCTGGTGGCGCGCAGCGACGGCGTGCTCGCCGCCGACGTGCGCCCGCTGGTGCGGCTGAACGTGCAGGTCATCGTCGAGCAGGACGGGCGCCGCGAATCCGGCTATGCCGGCGGCGGCGGGCGCCACGACTATGCGGCGCTGTTCGCCGACGGCCGCCCCGAGCGGCTGGCGCGCGAGGCGCTGCGCCAGGCGCTGGTGAACCTGGATGCGGTCGACGCGCCGGCGGGCGCGATGCCGGTGGTGCTGGGCAGCGGCTGGCCCGGCGTGCTGCTGCACGAGGCGGTCGGCCACGGACTGGAGGGCGACTTCAACCGCAAGGGCACTTCCACCTACGCCGGGCGGGTCGGCCAGCGGGTCGCGTCGCCCGGCGTCACCATCGTCGACGACGGTACGCTCCCGGGGCGGCGCGGTTCGCTGAACATCGACGACGAGGGCACGCCGACCCACTGCACGACGCTCATCGAGGACGGCGTCCTCGTCGGCTACATGCAGGACACGCTCAACGCGCGGCTGATGGGCGTGGCGCCGACCGGCAACGGCCGCCGCGAATCCTTCGCCCACCTGCCGATGCCGCGCATGACCAACACTTACATGCGCGCCGGCACGCACGACCCGCAGGAGATGATCCGCTCGGTGAAGCGCGGCCTGTACGCGGTCAACTTCGGCGGCGGCCAGGTGGACATCACCAGCGGCAAGTACGTGTTCTCCGCCACCGAGGCCTACCTGATCGAGGACGGCAAGGTCACCGCGCCGGTGAAGGGCGCCACGCTGATCGGCAACGGCCCGGAAACGATGCAGCGGGTCAGCATGATCGGCAACGACCTGGCGCTGGACGAGGGCGTGGGCGTGTGCGGCAAGGCGGGGCAGAGCGTGCCGGTGGGCGTGGGCCAGCCGTCGCTGCTGGTCGACGAGATCGTCGTCGGCGGGACCCGCGCGTGACTCAGTCCGCGGCCATCAGCTCGCGCAGTTCGCGGAACAGCTCGCGGTACGCGCGCGGCGGCTTTCCGCGCGCGTGTTCCTCGGCGGCGTTGCGCAGCAGCTGCCGCAGGCGCTGGCGATCGGCGCCAGGATGCGCCTCGAGGAACGTCGCGAGCGCGTCGTCGCCGCCTTCGAGCAACTGCTCGCGCGCGGCCTCGGCGCGGTGCAGCAGCGCGGTCTCCCTGCGCGCGGCCTCGCCGCCCGCGTCCAGCGCGTCGCGGATCGCGTCCAGCGCCTCGGGGTCCTCGCGCCGCATCTGCTTGGCGAGGAAGCCGAGCTGGCGCTTGCGCGCGCCATGCGAGGCCATCCGCCGCGTTTCGGCGATGTGCGGCAGCAGCGCCTCGGGCACCGGCAGTTTCGCCAGCTGCGCCGGCGCCAGCGACGCCAGCCGTTCGCCCAGCGCCAGCACGTCCAGCGCCGCGCGCCGCTGCTCGCTGCGGCTGGGGCCCTGGAATTCGCCGGTGTCCTCGTCGCGTCCTCGCATTGCCAAAGGATAAGCCATGACCGATGACAGCATCGCCCGCCTCGACACCCTGTCCGGCATCGCCGAGGACCTGCTGCGGCGCTGCCGCGCCCGCGGCGCCGACCAGGCCGAGGTGAGCTGCAGCGAGGAGCACGGCCTGAGCGTGGACGTGCGCATGGGCGAGGTGGAGACGGTGGAGTCGACCCGCGACCGCGGGATCGCGGTGACCGTGTATTTCGGCCAGCGCAAGGGCAGCGCCAGCACCGCCGACCTGCGCGCCGAAAGCCTGGAGGCCACGGTCGAGCAGGCCTGCGCGATCGCGCGGCACACCGAGGCCGATCCTGCCGCCGGGCTGGCCGACCCGGCGCTGATGGCGGTGCCCGGCGAGGCGGGCTTCGGCGACTTCGACGGCTGGCACCCATGGGACCTGGACGGCGCGCGCGCCATCGAACTGGCGCTGGCCTGCGAGCACGCCGGCCGCGAGGACCCGCGCATCCACAATTCCGACGGCGCCTCGGTGGGCAGCAGCGCCTCCATCGGCGTCTACGCCAACTCGCACGGCTTCCTCGGGCGCGAACGCGGCACCCGGCACACGGTCGGCTGCGCGCTGATCGCGGGGCAGGGCGAGGACATGCAGCGCGACGGCTGGTACACCACGGCCGTGGATGCCGCCGACCTCGAAGCCGCCGCCGCGGTCGGGCGGCGCGCCGCCGAACGCACGGCCGCGCGGCTGCAACCGCGGTCGCTGCCGACCGGCACGATGCCGGTGCTGTTCGCGGCGGACGTGGCGCGCTCGCTCATCGGCCATTTCATCGGCGCCGTGTCCGGTGGCGCGCTGTACCGCGGCGCGAGCTTCCTGGTCGGCGCCGCCGGCCAGCGCCTGTTCCCCGGGTGGTTCTCGATCGAGGAGCTGCCCTTCCTGCCGCGCGGCCTGCGCTCGGCGGCGTTCGACGCCGAGGGCGTGGCCACGCGCGAGTCGGCCCTGGTCCGCGACGGCGTCCTGCAGCGCTACGTGCTCGGCAGCTACTCCGCGCGCAAGCTCGGCCTGGAGACGACGGCCAATGCCGGCGGCGTGCACAACCTGCAGGTGGCCGCGAATGCCGGGCGCTTCGGCGAGCTGGTGCGCGGCATGGGCCGCGGCCTGCTGGTCACGGAGCTGATGGGGCAGGGCGTGAACACGGTCACGGGCGATTATTCGCGCGGCGCCGCCGGCTTCCTCGTCGAGGGAGGAGAACTCGCGCACCCGGTGGACGGCATCACCATCGCCGGCAACCTGCGCGACATGTTCGCCGCGATCCAGGCGGTCGGCAGCGAGATCGATCCGCGCTCGCACGTCCGCACCGGCCCGATCCTGGTCGGGGCGATGACGGTGGCCGGCGGCAGCGCCGGCGCCTGAATGCGCGGGCTTGACGCGGGACCCGGCGCCGCCGACATTTGACGCGGCGCCGGAGGGGCGTCGACTGGAGGGGAGACCAATGAACGACATCGATCCGGCGGCCTCGGGCGCCACCAGCGGCGTGCCGGCCGAGGAGCGGCAGTGGGCCATGTTCGCGCACCTGTCGGCGCTCGCCGGCGGCCTGCTCACATCCGCGCTCGGCGGCTGGGGCTTCTTCCTCGGCCCGCTGGTGATCTGGCTGATGAAGAAGGAGACCATGCCCTTCGTCGCCGACCAGGCCAAGGAAGCGCTG
>DASWQG010000202.1:0-1820 GCA_036403775.1 Luteimonas sp. | reverse complement strand
GATCGGCGGGGCGGGCGGCCAGGTCGCGGTGGATCCCGTGCGCAACGTCATCGTCTACCAGGGGGATCCGCAGCGCTGGCGCGCGATCCGCAACGTGCTCGCGCGGCTGGACCAGCCCGCGCGCCAGGTGGTGATCGAGGTGACCGTCGCCGAGGTCACGCTCACCGACGACCTCGCCCATGGCATCGAATGGGCGTTGCGGCGCGTCGGCATCGACGGCGCCACGGGGCCGCTGACGGTGTTCGGCGGCAGCGAAACCCAGGGTGGCCTGGTCTGGCGCCCCCTGTCCTCGTCCGGACAGGTGCGCGCCGTGGTCAACCTGTTCGCCAAGGACAGCCGCGTGTCCATCCTGTCCACGCCGAGGCTGATGGTGAAGAGCGGCGAGAGCGCCAGCATCGACGTCGGCACCGAAGTGCCGATCATCACCAGCCAGGCCACCGCGATCGACCTGCCGACCACCGGCGGCAACAGCTCGATCCTGCAGTCCATCCAGTACCGCAAGACCGGCGTGCTGCTCGAGATCGAGGCCGTGGTCCATTCCGGACAACGGGTGGACCTGCGCATCACCCAGGAGGTCAGCGAAGCCACGCCGACCGACACCAGCGACATTTCCTCCCCCAGCATCTTCAGCCGCCGGCTGGAGACCAGCCTGAGCCTGTCGGACGGCCAGAGCATGCTGCTGGGCGGCCTGATCTCCTCCAGCACCACGGACGGCAAGAGCAAGGTGCCGTTGCTGGGCGACGTCCCCGTGGTCGGGCGCCTGTTCCAGAACCGGAACAAGCACGGGCAGCGGACCGAGCTGCTGATGCTGATCACGCCCTACGTGGTGGAGGACGCCAACCAGGCGCGCGAGATCACCGACGCGCTGCAGGCCCGTTTCGGCACGCCGGGGGATCGATTCGGCCCCGACCAGCCCTGAGCCCCCGGGGGGGCAAAAGGTGACCAAGGTCCCGATCCCAGCCTGAGTGGTTAAGGTTTAGTTGTTCAGCGCCCATTGACGTTTGAAAAAGCGGCGTACTACCATCGGTGCCGACGCTTGGGGACTGCGCGGCGTGAGGCGCGCGCAGGATTGGGGGGGGCCAGGGGAGGGGCGGTGGCATGAAGCCCGCAATTCCAAGGATCCAACCCCAGTGCCGGCGCCGGCACTGGCGTGTGCGTGCGGGCGGTTAGCGGTGTCCAGGCGTGGACGTGAAGCATTGATACAAACAAAACCTAAGCTTAGGAGTAAAGAACAAATGGCCCTGAACAAGAAGCTGCTCGCTGGCGCCATCGCCGGCCTGCTGTTCTCGACGAACGCCAGCGCGATCGTGCTGGACGGCGTCGCGCCGTACAAGTACGCCCTCGAGCTGGTCAACGGCACGGTGCTGACCGCCCGCGTCGCCGAGGCTCCGCTGAGCTACAACTTCAGCCCGAACGAAGTCCGCTATGGCCGGTTCTCCTGCAATGGCGCGGAGCTGTCGAACATCGCCGTTTCCACCACCTCGGCCGACATCGACCTGGGTGCGGTGAACGGCAACGGCACCAACACCATCTTCTTCTCGATGACCGGTGACCCGGCCCTGGCCGCCCCGACCGCCGCCGAGACGATGGACATCACCGCCGACGTCGAGCTGCAGAACAAGGGCGACGTGACCTGCGAATTCGCGATCTACGACCTGCCGTCGCAGGCGCAGATGGGCGGTCCGGACGGCCTGGTCATCGACTCGGGCACCGACGGCTACAAGGTGTGGATCACCCGTCCGTCGGGTTACGTCTTCGCCGGCACCGACGGTGAAGCCGTCGCCGACGTCGAGGATCCGCTGGGTGCGTACTTCGGCTTC
>DASWQG010000201.1:0-6797 GCA_036403775.1 Luteimonas sp. | reverse complement strand
CGGTGCGGAACACCATCCGCGGATCCGGCGACCACCACAGGATCGGCTGGCCTTCCTCGAACCACGGGAAGATGCCGTGGCGGTAGGCGTCGAGCAGGCGGGTCGGAGACAGGTCGCCGCCGACGGCGAGCAGGCCGTCGGGTTCGTCCAGTGCCTGGGTGGCGGGCGGGAAGCCGGAGGCGGGATCGTGGCCCAGCGTGGCAACGTGGCGCGTCATGGCAGCGATTGTCGCGGCTGGCGCCGCGCCCACAAGGGCGCCCGCTCAGGCGTCCCGGAACGGGGCGTGCGCGGCCAGCGCGGCGGCATACCGCCGCACCTCGACGGCTTCCTCCGCGCACCACCGGGCCAGCGCGGCCGCGAAGCCGGGGTCGGCCACCAGGTGCCGGCTGCGGACGAACGTGGGCAGGAAGCCGCGCGCCAGCTTGTGCTCGCCCTGGGCCCCAGGCTCGAAGCGCGCGAGCCCCTCGCGCAGGCAGTACTCGATGCCCTGGTAGTAGCAGGTTTCGAAATGCAGCCCGGGCACGGGCGCGTCCGGGTCGGCGCCCCAGTAGCGGCCATAGAGCGTGTCCCCACCGCGCAGGCACAAGGCCCCGGCGATGTCGCGGCCCTCGCGCGAGGCGAGCACCAGCACCAGCGAACGCGGCATCGCGGTGGCCAGGTGGCGCAGGAAGGCCGGCGTCAGCGTCGCCCGGTTGCCGTACTCGGCGAAGGTGCGCAGGTAGAAGCCGTGCATCGCGTCCAGGTCCGATGCGCTGGCCTCGTCGCCATGCAACACGCGCAATGCGACGCCGGCGCGCGCCACCTTCGCGCGCTCCTGGCGGATGTTCTTGCGGTGCTTGTGGTCCATGGCCGAAAGGAACCCGGCGAAATCGCGCCAGCCACCGGTGTTGCGCCAGTGGTACTGCACGTCCAGCCGAGGCATCCACGCCGCGTCGAACACGGCGTCCTCGCCGGCCTCGTGGAAGTTGACGTGCGCCGAGGACCAGCCGGTGTCGGCGACGAGCCCGGCCATCGCGGCGACCAGCGCCCGCCGGCCCGCGTCGTCGCGCGCCAGCAGGCGCGGGCCGGTCACGGGCGAGTAGGGCACGGCGCACAGCCACTTCGGGAAGTACTCGAGGCCGTGTTCGGCGTAGGCGTGGGCCCAGGCGTGGTCGAACACGAACTCGCCGTGCGAGTTGCCCTTGAGGTAGCCCGGCGCGGCGGCGACGAGGGCGTCGCCTTCCCAGAGCCCAAGGTGGGCCGGCGTCCAGCCCAGCCGCGGGTCGATGACGCCGTGCCGCTCCATGCCGGCGAGGAAGGCGTGCGCGACGAACGGGTTGCGCCCGTCGTGCAGCGCGTCCCAGGCCGCCGCGGGGATTTCGTCGAGCGCGCGGTGGATGCGCGCCCGCGCCATCATTCCGCCTTGTCGAGGAACTTCTCGGCGTCCAGCGCGGCCATGCAGCCGAAACCGGCCGAGGTGATCGCCTGCCGGTAATGCTGGTCGGCGACGTCGCCGGCGGCGAACACGCCCTTGACCGAGGTTTCGGTGGCGCCGCCGGCGAGCCCCGACTTGATTTCGAGATAGCCGTTGTGCATCGCCAGTTGGCCCTCGAACAGGGAGGTGTTGGGCGTGTGGCCGATGGCGACGAAGAAACCGTGCGCCGCGATCTCGCGGGTGCTGCCGTCGAGGGTGGACTTCACCCGGACGCCGGTCACGCCGCTGTCGACCCCCAGCACCTCGTCCACCTGGTGGTGCCACACCGGCTCGATCTTGCCGGCCTGCACCTTGGCGAACAGCTTGTCCTGCATGATCTTCTCGGCGCGCAGCGTGTCGCGCCGGTGCACCAGGTAGACCTTGCGCGCGATGTTCGACAGGTACAGCGCCTCCTCCACCGCGGTGTTGCCGCCGCCGACCACGACCACGTCCTGGTCCTTGTAGAAGAAGCCGTCGCAGGTGGCGCAGGCGGAGACGCCGCGGCCCATGAACGCCTGCTCCGACGGCAGGCCCAGGTACTTCGCGGTCGCGCCGGTGGCGATGATCAGGGCGTCGCAGGTGTACTCGCCGTTGTCGCCCTTGAGCCGGAACGGGCGCTGCGACAGGTCCGCGCTGTGGATGTGGTCGAACACGACCTCGGTGTCGAAGCGCTCCGCGTGCGCCTGCATGCGCGCCATCAGGTCGGGGCCCATCAGCCCGTGCGCGTCGCCCGGCCAGTTGTCCACTTCGGTCGTCGTCATCAGCTGGCCGCCCATCTGCAGGCCGGTGATGACCACCGGCTTGAGGTTGGCGCGGGCCGCGTACACCGCGGCGGTCCATCCGGCGGGGCCGGAACCGAGGATCAGCAGCCTGGAATGCTTCGGGGAGGTCATGTCGGAGTGGGGTCCACGGGTATAATCGTCGGTTGATTATCCCCCACGTCGCTCCAGAAGCAGAGGCCCTCCATGCGTATCGGCGTTCCCAAGGAAACCAAGACCCTCGAAGGGCGCGTCGCGCTCGTGCCCGCCGCCGCGGGCGACCTGGTCAAGCGCGGCCACGAGGTCTGGCTGGAGCAGGGCGCCGGCGCGAAGAGCGGCTTCAGCGACGCGCAGTACACGCAGCTGGGCGTGCGCATCGCGCCGGACGCCGCCGCGCTGTACGAGAAGGGCGAGCTGATCGTCAAGGTCAAGGAGCCGATCGCGGGCGACCTCGCGCACCTGCGCCGTGACCACCTGCTGTTCTGCTACCTGCACCTGGCCGCGGAGCCGGCGCTGACCCGCCAGCTGCTCGACATCGGCCTGACCGGCGTCGCCTTCGAGACCGTCGAGCTGCCCAACGGCGACCTGCCGCTGCTGGCGCCGATGTCGGTGATCGCGGGCAAGATCGGCGTGCAGGTCGGCACCCACCTGCTGCACCAGCCGATGGGCGGCAAGGGCAAGCTGCTCGGCGGCCTGCCGTCGACCGAGCGCGGCAACGTGGTCGTGTTCGGCGCCGGCAAGGCCGGCGGCGCCTCCGCCGCGCTGGCCGCGGCCGCCGGCGCGAACGTGACCGTGTTCGAGATGCGCCAGGACCGCATGGACGAGATGATGCGCCTGGGCCACAACGTCACCGCGCTGTATCCGTACCACGACGAGGTCGCCAGCCGCGTGGCCGCCGCCGACCTGGTGGTGGGCGCGGTGCTGGTCACCGGCGCCAAGGCGCCCAAGGTGCTGACCCGCGAGATGCTGCAGGGCATGGCCGACGGCAGCGTGGTGGTGGACATCGCGATCGACCAGGGCGGTTGCTTCGAGACCTCGCGCCCGACCACCTGGAAGGACCCGACCTACGTGGAGGAGGGCGTGACCCACTTCTGCGTGACCAACATGCCGGGCGCGGTGCCGCAGACCTCCTCGCAGGCGATCTGCGCCGCGATCCTGCCCTGGGTCAACAAGCTGGCCTCGGGCGGCGACTGGCGCGCCAACCAGGCGCTGGCCCGCGGCATCAACGTCGAAGGCGGCAAGCTGGTCCACCCGGCGCTGCTGGACATGGCCGTCTGAGGGTCCCCGCCCGCCGGAAAAGTGCGTATATTCAAGCACTGACGGGGAGCAGTTGAGGCAGCGCATCAAGGTGGCGGAGGCAGCAGCCAGTCGCAGGAAAGCCGCTGCAACGGACGCGAAGCGCCGGGCGCCATCGCCCGGCCGCCAGCGCCTGTGGCGTGACATCGCGCTGATCCTGGTCGCGCCGCTGCTGCTCTACCTGCTGGCGAGCCTGTTCACCTATTCGCCGCAGGACCCGGGCTGGTCGCATTCGGGCAGCGTCACCGCGCCGCTGCACAACGTCGGCGGCGCCGTCGGCGCCTGGCTGGCCGATTTCTTGCTGCACCTCACCGGCTACGTCGCCTTCCTGCTGCCGCTGATGCTGGGCATGGTCGCGTGGATCGCGCTGTTCGGGATCGACGCCGACAACGAGGCCGAGCTCGGCCCCGCGCTGCGACTGGTCGGCCTGGTCGGATTCCTGGTCTCGGCCACCGGCCTGCTGGCGCTGCGCATCGGCCCCGTCGCGGACCTCACCGGCGGCGCCGGCGGCATCCTCGGCAGCCTGGTCGGCAAGTCGCTGTACGCGGCCTTCGGGCCAATGGGCGCCAACCTGTTCCTGCTGGCGCTGCTGCTGGTGTCGATCACCCTGGCGACGGGGCTGTCCTGGCTCGGCGTGATGGACCGCATCGGCGCCTGGACGCTGGCGGTCCCCGGCCTGCTGTCGAAGTTCGCGCGCGTGTCGAGCCGCGAGGCCGACCAGTGGCAGAAGACCCGCGCGCTGCGCGAGGAGCGCGAGGAAGTGCGGCGCGTGGACTCCGAGCTGCGGGCGAAGCGCGCGCCGGTGAAGATCGAGCCGCCGGCGCCGCCGCAGGTCGAGAAGAGCGACCGCGCCAAGCGCGAGCAGCAGATCCCGCTGTTCCACGTGGGCGACGGCTCCGGCATCCCGCCGCTGGCGCTGCTCGACGATCCCAAGCCGCAGGCCAAGGGCTACGACGAGCAGACCCTGGAGACGCTGTCGCGGCAGATCGAGTTCAAGCTCAAGGACTTCCGCATCGAGGCGCAGGTGGTCGGCGCCTACCCGGGCCCGGTGATCACGCGCTTCGAGATCGAGCCGGCGCCGGGGGTCAAGGTCAGCCAGATCTCCTCGCTGGACAAGGACATCGCCCGCGGCCTGTCGGTGAAGTCGGTGCGCGTGGTGGACGTGATCCCCGGCAAGTCGGTGGTCGGCCTGGAGATCCCCAACAGCCACCGCGAGATGATCTACCTGAGCGAGCTGCTGCGCTCGCGCGAGTACGACAAGTCGGCGAGCGCGCTCACCCTCGCGCTCGGCAAGGACATCGCCGGCCGGCCGACGGTGGCCGACCTCGCGCGCATGCCGCACCTGCTGGTGGCCGGTACCACCGGCTCGGGCAAGTCGGTGGCGGTCAACGCGATGGTGCTGTCGCTGCTGTACAAGGCCAGCCCGCAGGACGTGCGGATGCTGATGATCGACCCGAAGATGCTGGAACTCAGCGTCTACCAGGGCATCCCGCACCTGCTGGCGCCGGTGGTCACCGACATGAAGGAGGCCGCCAACGGCCTGCGCTGGTGCGTGGCCGAGATGGAGCGCCGCTACAAGCTGATGTCGGCGGTGGGCGTGCGCAACCTCGGCGGCTTCAACAAGAAGGTCCGCGACGCGATCGACGCCGGCCAACCCTTGCTCGACCCGCTGCACAAGCCAAATCCCGAAATGAACGAGGCGCCGCGGCAACTCGAGCCGCTGCCGTTCATCGTCATCTTCATCGACGAATTCGCCGACATGATGATGATCGTCGGCAAGAAGGTCGAGGAACTCCTCGCGCGCCTGGCGCAGAAGTCGCGCGCGGCCGGCATCCACCTGATCCTGGCGACGCAGCGGCCGTCGGTGGACGTGATCACCGGCCTGATCAAGGCCAACATCCCCACGCGCATCGCCTTCCAGGTGTCGAGCAAGATCGACTCGCGCACCATCCTCGACCAGGGCGGCGCGGAAACGCTGCTCGGCCACGGCGACATGCTGTACCTGCCGCCCGGCACGGCGATGCCCGAGCGCATCCACGGCGCCTTCGTCAGCGACGACGAAGTGCACCGCGTGGTCGAGCACCTCAAGCAGTCCAGCGACGGCCCGCAGTACATGGACGGCGTGCTGGAGGAAGTGCAGTCGCTGGGCGACGGCACCGTGGTCGGCGCCACCGGCCTGCCCGAAAGCGGCGGCGGGGCGGGGGACGAATCCGACCCGCTGTACGACGAGGCGGTGCGCATCGTCACCGAAACGCGGCGCGCGTCGATCTCCGGCGTGCAACGGCGCCTGAAGATCGGCTACAACCGCGCCGCGCGCCTGATCGAGGCGATGGAGGCGGCCGGCATCGTCACCCCGCCCGAGCACAACGGCGACCGCAGCGTCCTCGCGCCGCCGCCCCCCGCGCCCTGAGGCGCCAGGCCTGAACCCCTCTTGTGGGCGGGGCGCGCGCCGCGACGCGTTTTCACCCGCCTGTTCAGGTCCATCCCAGCAGAATCGCCCCATCGCTTATGGGAGTCCCCGCATGCGCCGCATCGCCGCCTTCGCCACTGTCGCCGCCGCCACCCTGCTGTTCGCCAGCGCCGCCCAGGCGGGCGCGCGCGACGACCTCGACGCGTTCACCACGGGCCTCAAGGGCCTGAAGGCCTCGTTCACGCAGCAGGTCTACGACCCCAACGGCAAGGCCCGCGAGCGCTCCAGCGGCCAGGTCGCGCTGGCCGCGCCGCGCATGTTCCGCTGGGAATACACCGCGCCCTACGAGCAGCTGATCGTCGCCGACGGCAACCGCGTCTGGGTCTACGACCCCGACCTGCAGCAGGCCACGCGGCGCGCGCAGGGCGACGCCGAGCAGGGCAGCCCGCTGGCCGCGCTGATCGATCCCGCGCGGCTGGATCGCGACTACGTGGTGGCCGAGGCGGGCAGCGCCGATGGCCTGGAGTGGCTCAGCGTCAAGCCGCGCGCCGCCGACGGGGCCGGCTTCGAATCTGCGCGCCTGGGCTTCGGCGACGGCGGCCTGGAGCAGATGCAGTTCGTCGACGCGCTCGGCCAGAAGAGCGTGATCCGCTTCGGCAAGTGGCAGCGCAATCCGGCGTTCCCGGGGGCGACGTTCAAGTTCGCGCCGCCCAAGGGCGTGGACGTCATCGACGGCTGACGCCCGCGTTCAGGCGATTCTCACGGCGTTTCGACGGGCGCGCGGGCACAGTCGCCTCCACGCCGCGATCGAACCGCGGTGGTGGGACCCCCATGACGCGCATGCTCCCGATCATCGCCGCCCTCTCCGCCAGCCTGCTGT
>DASWQG010000200.1:0-10105 GCA_036403775.1 Luteimonas sp. | reverse complement strand
ACCACCTGCCGGGTGCGCAGCAGCTCGACGATGCGATCGGCGGCCGCGGCGATCGGCAACGCCGGGTCGACCAGTGGCACCGGCAGGCCCGGTGGCTCCGGCATCACGACCGGCTTGCGCGGTGGTTTCGACGATGGCTTCGATAGGGACAATTCATTTCCCGCAGTCGCTGGCGGCGCTATTGTGGGGCTTCCTTCCGCAACGGAGCGCAAGCCATGGCCAAGTCCAAGCCCGCCGCCAAGCGCGGCGCCTCCCGCGGCGGCGCGCGCGCCGGCAGTGGCTCCGCCACGCAGGCCGCGTCCGCGCCCGAGATCGACATCGGCCTGTCGACCGCCGAACGCAGGAAGATCGCCGACGGGCTGTCGCGCTTCCTCGCCGACGCCTACACGCTGTACCTGAAGACCCACAGCTTCCACTGGAACGTCACCGGGCCGATGTTCAACACCCTGCACCTGATGTTCGAGACCCAGTACACCGAGCAGTGGACCGCGCTGGACCTGGTCGCCGAGCGCATCCGCGCGCTGGGCTTCAGCGCGCCGGGCACCTACGCCGAATTCGAGCGCCTGGGCTCGATCGCCGATGAACCCGCGCTCGACGACAGCTCGGACTGGCGCGAGATGGTGCGGCAGCTCACGGTCGCCAACGAGGCCGTGTGCCGGACCGCGCGCAAGGTGCTCAAGACCGCTGAGGACGCCAGCGACGACCCCAGCGTGGACCTGATGACCCAGCGCCTGCAGGTGCACGAGAAGAACGCGTGGATGCTGAGGTCGTTGCTGCAGTAGCCATCCATTGGCACATCGGCGACGCGCGGGAATCGAGCCGCGCGGCCGTCGGGCCGCCTACTTCACCCGCACTCGGAACCTGAGCGTGAATTGCGCGTTGCCCGGACTGAATGCGCCCTTCGGGTTGACGCGGATGTGGGTGACCGCGGGATCCAGGCCGTTGGCGTCCGCGCTCGGCACGTAGGTCCAGCTCGCGCCTTCGTTGTTGGAGAATTCCACGTCGTCTCCCGTGCTCGAGAGCGACGTGAACGTGTAGGTCAGACCGCTGGATGGCGAGCCGTCCGTGAACGCGATGGGGCCCGAGCCGGCGCCACCGAGGTCCGCGACCCGGAGGTCCACGAAATCGGGGAGCGGATCGGTCATCGCGATCGAATCCGGATCCGCCGCCACCGCCGCCGGATTGGTGAAGATGATCGTGTACTCGATGATCGCGCCCGGGATCGCCTTCGGGTTGACCGTTCCGTTGACCGGGTCGGAAATCGTCGTCGCCAGCTTCACCACCGTCAGCGGAACGCTCACGCTGTTGGTCCACGTGCAGGTGACCGAGGCGGGCGGCATGGTGATCGTGCGGCTCAGGCCCGTGCCGGATACGGTGACGGTGGTGCCGTCGCTGTCGCGCGTGCATGCCAGCGACACCGTGTACGCGCCCGCCGACCCGTTCGTGTAGGTCTCCGTCAAGGTGATCGTGGCCCCCGTGGCGCCGTTGGCGGTCGCGGGCGTGAGCGTGGATGGCGCGGTCGAGCTGCCGGCGACGGCGCTCGATCCGCCTGAAATCGCCAGGGTGACGGCATGCCCCGCCGTCACTCCCGCGCCCCAAGTCTTGTTGAGGGTGATCCTGCCGCCGACGTTGAAGCCGCCGTTGCCGGTGTGGCTGACCGTCCCCTCGCTGCCCTCGTTGGCGGTGACGCTCGCGGTCCAGCCGCCCACCGCCGCGCCCCCGGGCACGGTGTACGCGTATTCATAGGTACGCGTCGCGCCCGAAGGCGTGCCGACGGTGTGGGTGCCGTTGACCAGCGCCGCGCTGGCGATCGTCGCCGCCGAGGGATTCTTGATTTCCAGGCTGCCGCCGCTGATGTCCGCGTAGCCGAAGGGATCGGTGACCACCGCGCGCAGGTAGACCGTCTCGCCCTGCCCGTAGGACGTCGCCTGCGCGGTCGACGGATACGGTGCGGAGTACGCGGTGACGCTCTCCACGTGCACCACCGTGGAGGTATTGACGGTCACGGTGCTGCCCTGGCCGGCGTTGAACTGGGCCAGCCCGACCGATCGCGTGGTGCCCACGGTCGTGTTGTGGACCCGCAGCACCAGCGTGTCGCCGGGCTGCAGGTTGCCGGCGTTGCCCGAGGGCGGGGCGGTGATGGTGAAGTTCTGCAGTGCGAGCGTCGCGCTGGTGAAGTTGACCGTGTTGCTGTTGCCGCCGATCTGGGCGGCGCCGTTCTTGAGCAGCTGCACGTAGACGCTGCGCGTGGTGGCAGTCGTCGAACCGCTGCGCTGCAGCCACAACGCGATGTTGATCGTGCTGCCGTTGACGATCGACAGCGGCGCTTCGACTGTGGAGAGGATGAAGTCCTGGTAGCTGGACTGGTTGACGGTCGCGGTGGCGGCGGTGGATTGCGGCGTGCGCGTCATCGTGTTGTTGGCGTAGACGTACAGCAGCTTGTTGCCGGTCACGGCCTGCTGCGACTGCGCGATGGTGACGGTCGGCGCCGCTGGCGACGCGCCGCTGCCGTTCGGGTTGGTGACGGTCGCTACGTTGTCGATGGTGAAGCCCGTGCCGACGTAGGCCGAGATGGTGACGTCGAACACGAGCGTGCAGGTGGCGCCCGCGGCCACCGACACGCCGGCGACGGTCAGCGTGCCGCCGGCGACCGACGGCGTGCCGCCGCAGGTGCTGGAGGCGTGCAGGCCCGCCAGGCCTTCCAGCCCGGCCTGCAGGGTGTCGGTGACGGTGACGTTGTTGGCCGCGACCCCGGCCGTCTCCTTCAACGTGATGGTGTACCGGAGCGTGTCGCCGGGGTTGGCGTCGCCACCGTTCTGGTCGACGACCGACTTGGTGGAAGTCGAGAGGTCCGGATGCAGCACGACCGCGACGTCCGTATTGCCGACCTTCTGGAAGCCGCCGCCGATCGTCGAATTGCCCACCGACGCCTGGTTGGAGACGGAGGCGCCGAGGTTGCCGGCCACCGCCACCGTCAGGGTGATCGGCGCCATGCTCGTCGATGCCGGGATGCTCGCCGTGCTGGTGCAGGTCACGAGTTGCCCGACCGCGCCGCAGCTCCAGCCGGTCCCCGTACCGGAGACGAAGGTCAGGCCCGTGGCCAGCGTGTCCTTGACGGTGGTGGTGCCGGTGACGGTCGCCGTGCCGGTATTGCTGACCAGCAGCGTGTAGCTCGCATTCGTGCCGGCGGTGAAGTCGCCGGCATGCGACTTGGCGACCTCCAGTGCCTTGGGCGCCACCGTGAACCCGCCGCTGCGGGTGTGCGACACCGTGCCCTCGGAGCCCTCGTTGGCGGTGATCGTCGCGGTCCATTCGCCGAAGGCAGGGGTCGCGCCGAGCGTGTAGGCGTACTCGAAGATGCGGTTCGGCGTCGCGCCGTCGTTGGTCGGATTGGTCCGCGCCGTCATCGCGGCGTCGGTGACGATCGGGGCGCCCCCCGCGTCCGTCAGCGAAAGGGTGGCGGAGCTGACGTCGTAGCCGCCGAACGGGTCGCTGACGTCGGCGCGGATGTAGACCGTGTCGCCCGGCTCCCAGCTGGTCTTGGGCGCCACGGACGGATAGATCGCCGAATGGAAGGAGACATCGTCGATGTTCACCACCGTCTCGGCGTCGAGGGCCACGACGCTGCGCGTGGCGCCATTGACGGTGTTGATGTCCATCGTCCGGGTGCCGCCGCCGGATGAATTGTTCACCACGCGGATGGCGAACGGCGTTCCGTCGGCGAACGTCCCCGCACCATTGGGCAGGGTGATCGTGAATGTCTGCGTGGCCCACGCGGTGCTGCTGAAGGACTGCGTGTTGCTGTCCGGGCCGACCTGCACGCCATTCTTCAGCAGCTGCACGTACACGTTGCGGGTGGAGTTGTTGCCGCTGCGCCGGGTGACCAGCGTCACGACCACGTCCGATCCGTCGACCAGGACCAGATCGTTGGCCACGGCACCGGTCAGGGTGAACGTGGTGCTGCCGGCCTCCGGCACGACGATGACCTGGGATCCGGCCTGCGGCGTGCGGTCCAGCACGCCACCGCTTTCGAAATACAGCAGCTTGCTGCCGCTGACCGGCGCCTGCGAGGCCGCGACCACGGTCTGCACGGACGGCGTCGCCCCGGGTCCGCTGCCGTTGGTGATGGTCGCCGTGTTGGTGATGGTGTCGCCTGGATCCGCCCCTGGCTGGATGGTGGCGTCGAATTCGATGGTGGCGGTGCCACCCGCCGGAACGGTAATCCCGGTGACCTTCACCTGGCCGGTGCCGTTGGCACCGCCGGAGCCGACCGACAGGTCGGTCGCGCCCGCCGGGATGCTGACGATGGAGAGGCCGCCGAGGCTGGCCGGAAGGTCGTCCACGACCTGGACCCCGGTGGCCGGCACGCCCTGCCCGCCGCTTTCCTGGAGGGTGATCGTGTAGCGAAGGACGTCGCCGACCTCGGCCTCGCCGCCGTCCAGGTCCACCACGGATTTGGTCGACGTCGAGAGGTTCGAACGCAGCACCGCCACCGTGTCGGTGTCGGTCTGGTTGCCGCCGGTGCCGTCGAACATCGGGTGCGAGACTTCGACCACGTTGTCGAGCGACGCCGCGGCGTTGCCATTGACGGCCACGGTCAGCGTCAGCGTCGGCAGGTTCGCGCCGACGGCGATGCTCGCCGCGCTGTTGTTGCAGGTGACGACCTGCCCCACCGCGCCGCAGGTCCAGCCGCTGCCGGCGCCGGAGACGTAGGTCATCCCGGCGGGCAGCGTGTCGGTCACCGTCGCCGTGCCCGTGGCGATCTCCGGCCCGTAGTTGTGGACGACGATGTCGAAGGTGCCGTTCTGGCCGGCGGTGAAGCTGCCGCTGTGCGACTTGGTGATCCCGAGGTCGGCGACTGGCGTGTTGGTCGTGCTGATGACCTGGGTGCTGAGCAGCACCAGGTCGTTGCCCGAGCTGTACTGCAGCGTCGCGCCCGTCTGTCCCTCGTAGAGGAAACTGGTGACGTCGTACGTGTCGATGTCCACGCCGAATGCGGTGGCGCAGCCCCCGCCGGGGGTGCCGATCGTCGAGTTGTAGAGGTTGTTGGCGACGTCGCAGCCGGTGTTCAGCAGCGGGTAGCCGTCGAACGAGAGCGCCTCGGAGAACCCGTCGAGGTCGACCGAGGACGCGGCGTCCGGATCGCCTTCCCAGGTGACGACCGACACCTTGCCGTCGAGGAGGTCGGGGACACGGAAGCCCGACTGGGTGGTGGTCACCGAGCTGCCGCGGAAGAACTTCAGGCCGTCGTAGACGCGGGTGTAGCGATACTCCTCGCTGGCGTTGGCGTAGACCACGACCAGCGCCCAACCCGCGATCACCGCGGCCGGGCCGCAGTAGTCCGCGGCCGCGTCGCCGCCGTAGTTGTCGGTGGTCGCAACCGTCAGCCCGGAGAAGGTGTAGGTGCCGTTGCCCGTGACGTAGGCGGTGACGTCCTCGAACCCGCCGAAATAGTCGAGGTCGTAGTTCTGGTTGTTGAGGAAGGTCTGGAAGTTGTCGGTGAAGGTGGCATCGGCGTTCACCGTGTTGCCGTTGAAGGTCACCGTGGCATCGAGGTTGCCGGAACCGCCCCAGTAGAGGTAGGCGGCCAGGATCGTCGACCCGGCCGGGATGCCCGAAACCGCCGCGCTGTTGCTTGCCAGCACCTGGCACTCGTTGGTGTTGGCGACGCCGTCGTTGGCGAATTGCCGCAGGCTGGCGCCGGTGATGACGTAGTTGTGGGTGCCGGCGAAGGTGCCGCGGGGATTGGTGTTGTCGAAGGCCGCCCGCGCCGGCGCCGGGAGCAGGGCGAGCAGCAGGACGGCGAGGCTGGCGAGCAGGCGGGGCGAGGTCATGCGCATGGCCGTCAGGGAACGCCTGCGCCCGTGGAGACGGCGCGATTCGAGAGTCCCAGGCTGTCCTGGTCGAACTTCATGCGCAGCACCAGGTAGGCACCCTCGGCCGTATGGTGCGCCTGCTCGAAGTCCCGGTCACGAAAGCCGCGGAAGTTGTAGCCGACGCTGACCCAGGCGTTGGCGAAGGGCGAGAAGCCGACCGAGGGGCCGAAGGCCCAGGCGAAGCTGTCCTGGCTCCAGGAGTGCAGCACGCTCGCCCGGAGGCCGATGTCGATGCGGGGCGAGAGGTCGAAGCGCCACTCGGCGCCGAGCACGTCGGTATAGCCCGCGTAGTCGTCGGCGCCGAAGCTGTCTAGCACGTACTTGGAGCCGTAGTAGAGCGACAGCTGGCTGCGCTGCTGCAGGTCGAGCACGTTGCCGGCGCCGTCGCCGGCTTCCCACGCATCCGAGGCGTAGTTGAGGACGAAGTTGTTCACCAGGCGGCGCGAGCGCGCGTTGCCGATCGCCGCCATCGTGTCCTGGCCGAGGATCGCCTCGCCCTGGCCCCGGCGGATCTCGTCGAGCCGGAACTCGAGCTTGTCGAGCATGGACCACTGGCTGGCAAAGGGGCGGTAGGCCCAGGACAGCTGCGCGTCCGCGAGCAGCCCGATGCTGCCGTCCGCGTTGCGCTGCGAGAACGCCTGCATGCTCGCCGACAGCGCGACACCGTCGCGCGCCTGGCGCAGGAACCCGGTGGTGAAACCGTGGCGCTCGCTGTTGCCCTGCCGCGCCTCGGCGCGCGCATTCCAGGACCACAGCTCGGTGCGGTAGGTCACGCCGGCGGACAGCGCGACGAAATCCTCCGTCAACGCGCCGCCATCGCGGATCCCGCCCGCTGCGATCGGCTGCGCCGGGTCCACGACCAGCGGCGGCCGTCCCGACTCGTTGAAGGCGTGGCTCGAATCGAGCGCCACGTCCAGGCCCCAGCGCTCGCCGACGAGGAACTTCTGGTTCAGGCCGAACAGGGCGAAGGTGCGCGGCCCGTATTCGCTGATCCGGCTCTGGTTGAGCGTGCTGCTCAGGCGCGCGTTCTTCCACGGCGTGGCCTCGAAGCCGAAGCGCGTGGTCGCGGTGTCGCGGTCCTCGCCGTCGGTGATCTCGTGCGCGGCGAGCAGCCGGAACGCCGGGGTGAGCGCATACGCGGCGCCGACCTTCACCCGGGTGGGAAAATCGACGCTGTCGTTGGCCCCGCCCAGGCCGACCTCCGCGCGCGCGCTCAGCTCCAGGCGCTTGTCGAGGAAGAAGCGCGCGGCGCCGAGGGTCAGCTGGCGCGATTCGGCGACGCTGCCGTCGGCGCCTTCATCGCGCGCCCACTGCAGTCCGGCGCTCGCGTTCCAGTCGCGCGCGGAATAGCGGACCTCGGCGCTGGCGACGTTGCGCACGGCGCCGTTCGCCAGGTTCTCCAGCCGGTACGCCTCGCCGCGCAGGGAGAAGCGCTCGCTGACGCGCCACTGGCCCTCCACGCCCGCCTTGAACATCCCGGTCTCGCTGCGATTCTGCTGGCCCAGGCCGAAACCCAGTCCCTGGCGACGGGCATAGGCAAGCAGGTTCCCGCGCTCGCCGCGGTGTTCCCACTCCAGTAGCCAGGCAGTCCCGGACGTGTCCAGGTCGCCGGCATCGCCGCGGCTGGCCGCGGCCTCCGCCCTCAGTTCGTCCCGCTCCGTCAGGCGGAACTTCGCGTCGATGCCGGCGAGGCTGCTGCGCCCGGCAAGGTCCTCGTCGCGCACGTAGGTGACGCCGGCCTCGACGCGGCCGTCCATCAGGCGGACGCCGGCGCGGCCGCCGGCGTTGAGGAAGCTGTCGGCGCCGCCCCGGGTCTCGTACTCGACCACGATGAAGTTCGGGTTGAAGTCGAAGTCGCGGCTGGCGATCGGCTCGCGGAAGAACAGCGTGCCATTGTCGTAGTCGATGTCGTAGTCGACGTGGCGGACGAGTTCGCGCGACTGCAGGATCCGTTCGCCGTGGTAACGGTCGCGGGTCTCGAGGCGCACTCGCTCGCTGTTGATCAGGATCCCCGCGCGCGACAGGCGGTACAGGCCCGAGGTGCCGTCGCCCGGCAGTTCGTCGCGGGCGAAACCCTGCGAGGTCCGCGCGGCGAAGCCGTTGAACTCGAACAGCGGCCCGCGGTATTCCACCTTCACGCCGGTCAGCGTGCGCTGGTAGCGGGTGAGCTCGCCACGGTCCAGCCGCGTCTGGAAGTCGCCGAACAGCGCGTAGAACTGGTCGCGCTCCAGCTTGAGGTAGAGCTTCTCCGCGCTTGCCGCGTCGAAGCCCTGGTGGCTGCCGTCCCCGTACAGCGTGTAGTACTGCTGCGGATCGATGGTGGACAGCAGCGACTTGCGATCGCGGTGGTCGCTGGGCTTGCCCGAGTCGTACGCAAGGGTCAGCATCCACGAACCGAGCACGCGGCCCTTCGCGTACAGCGACACGTCCCCGTCGGTGCGCACGCCGTCGCCGCTCTCGCCTTCCGGCAACGCCTGCATGTTGTCCTTGAGGGTGTCGTAGCCGACGCTGCCGCGCGCGAAGCCGACCACGATCCAGTCGCGCGGCGCCGACTTCAGCCAGCCCTCGAGTTCCTGGTGCACGGGATGCGACGGATCGGCACCGAAGTCGAAGCCCAGCCGGAAGCTGCCGGCAGTACCGGTCGGCGCCAGTTCGATGTAGGCGATGCCTTCGTCGCCCTCGACGCGCCATTGCGGCGCCGCGCCGTCCGTACCGGCGAGCTGGCGCTCCTGCATCTGCTGCACGCTGGCGGCCGGCTGGTACGGCGGCGAGAGCGAGTATTCGCCGGTGACGCCCTGGCGCACCGGGTTGCCGTGGCGATCGAGGATGCGTACCGCGACCACCGGATTGTGGATGCCGTCGGCGGCGAGGATCGACTGCCCGGGCACCAGTTCGGCGCGGGCCGGCGTGTTGGCGTAGGACACGGTGCGCTCCAGCGTCGCCACGACCTTGCCGCTGGCGTCGAGGATCTCCGCCTGCAGCAGGTTGTCGCCCTCGACCAGGGGCACGCCGCGCCAGGTGCCGACCGCGATGGTGCCGCCGGCGCCCTGCACGGTGCCGTCGAACTTCAGCAGCGACACCGGCTCGCCATTGACCTTGAGCACGGGCTTGTCGCCCGGCAGGTACTTGAGCACGACGCGGGTGGAGGACGAACGCGGGCTGCGCCCTTCCCGCGGGAACAGCCAGTCGCGACCGGCGGCCTGGCCCTTGAACCAGTCGACGTCGCCGCCACCGTCGGCGGCAATGTCGTCGACGATCGCGGCGCGCGCCCTGCCCTGCTCGAAGAACGGCGAAGCCGCCGGTTGCCCGGCGGCGGCAGTCACGGATGTCGACGTGCGCTCCCCGTGCGCCGCGCCCGGTGGCGCGCCGCAAGGCAACACGAGCGTGGCGGGAGGGGTCCGCGCCGATTCGCCCCCGGCCTCGAACAAGGCCAGTGCCTTCGCGGCCTGCCCTCCTGCCGGGCACGCGCCCGGCCGCACGGTGATCGCGATGCGCTTGCGCCAGTGCGTGCCCTGGTCGCCGAGGTCGAAGACCGCCACGTTGCCGTTCAATTCGGGATCCGCGACGGGCGCGTCGTCGACCGTCGCCGAACCCGGCACGTAGCTGGCGCCGTCGGGCAGCATCAGCATCGCGCGCAGGCGCTGGATGGCGACGGTGCCCGCGTCGAGCTCCGCCACCAGCCGCAGGCTTCCGTCCGCCGCGTCGCCTTCCAGGCGCACGCCGACCTCGCCCGCGGGCGGCGCGCCGCGACGCAGCCGGAAATCCGCGCGCAACAGGCTGCCGCCCTGGCCCTCGACGAACTGGGAATACGCGCGGCCGGCGAACCGCGTGTTCTGCAGGCAGGGCGACAGTTCCATCCCTGGCGGAAGCGTCGCGACGTCGAGCTGCACCACGTGCGTGCCCGGCCGCACGCCGGCGAAGTGGTAGGCGCCTTGCGCGTCGGTGCTGGCGAAGGTGCCGTCCTCCATGACCACACGCAGGCCGGGCACGCCCTCGCCGTCGCCGCTGCAATCGTCGGCCACGACGACGCGACCGACGACGGTCAGCCGCGAGGTCATCAGCGATTCGCGCAGGCGGACCACCGTGCCGGTGTCGTTCGAGTGCACGCCGTTGGCGGCGCGTGCCGCCGCGTTGTTGACGAGTTCCGGCCCACGGCTGCCGGGACCCACTTCCGCGACGAAGGTGGCGGTGACGGACTCGGCGGGTCCAAGGGTGCCGACCGGGAACCA
>DASWQG010000199.1:0-2758 GCA_036403775.1 Luteimonas sp. | reverse complement strand
GCCCTCCGCGAGCGCCCTACGCCGATCTTCGGCGCGGGCGTAGGCGGTCAACGCGAGCGCCGGCACACGCTGGCTGGCTGCGATGGCGAGCGCCCGTACGCGCCGGATGAGCGAGTAGCCATCCATCCCCGGCATGCCGATGTCCAGCAATGCCAGGTCCGGCTGGAACCCGTCCAGTTGCGCGAGCGCGGTGGCGCCATCGTGGGCGATGCAGGGCTCGTGGCCCATCGCCCGCAGGAGCAGCCCGAGCGATTGCGCGGCATCCTCGTTGTCGTCCACCACCAGGATGCGCAGCCGCCGGCGCGCGTCCTGCGTGCCCGGGTCGCGCGACGCGGCGACCGCCGGCGCTTCGGCCAGCGGCAGCCAGACGCAGAATTCCGAGCCGCTGCCCGGGCCGTCGCTGTGCGCGCTGACCCGGCCGCCGTGCATCTCCACCAGTCCCCGCACCAGCGCCAGGCCGATGCCGAGGCCGTCGTGGAGCCGGTGCTCCTCCCGCTTGCCCTGGGTGAACAGCTCGAACACGTGCGGCACCAGGTCGCGCGGCATCCCGATGCCGTCGTCCCGGAACCGGACCAGCGCCTCGCCGCCTTCCGCCGAAGCGGTCACCTCGACCACGCCGCGGCCGTTCGAGTACTTGCGCGCGTTGTTGAGCAGGTTGGAGAACACCTGCCCCAGGCGCACCGGGTCGGCATGCACGGGAAGCGGCGCATCGGGCAGGCGCGCGACGATGCGCACCTTGCGCCGGTCCTCGTCCAGCTGCGCCTGCTCGACGCATTCGCGCAGGATCAGGCGCAGGTCGTGGTGGCCGCGCTCGAGCTGGATCTTGCCCTGGGACAGGCGCGACGCCTCCAGCAGGTCGTCGACGAGGCGCACCAGGTGCTCGAGCTGGCGCTGCATCATCTCGCGCAGCTGGCGGCGGCGCGCGTAGTCGCTGTCGTCCAGTTCCAGCACCTTCAGGGCGTTGCCGATCGGCGCCAGCGGATTGCGCAGTTCGTGGGCGAGCATCGCCAGGAACTGGTCCTTGCGCCGCGCGTTGTCGGCCTCGGCCTCGTGCGCGCGCTGCAGGTCGGCCAGGTGCGTCTCGATCTGGTATTGCCGCGCCCGCGCGCGCAACGCGGCGCGCACGGTGCTCACCAGCGCCGCCACGCGCATCGGCCGTTCCATGAGGGTCACGTTGCCCAGGCTGGACACGGCCTCGAGCACCGCGTCGGAGTTGGCGCCGTTGCGGGTCAGCAGCAGGACGGGCAGGTCGGACCATCGCGGTTGCTGGCGCAGGATCTCGCGCAGCAACAGCGCGCCGTCGCCGGCGCCGAGCATCTCCTCGGCGAGCAGGACCGCGCCGGCGCCCTCCTGCAGGCACGCCACGAGTTCCGGATCGCTGCGGCAGCACTCGGTGGCGATGCCGTGCGTGCCCAGCACCTCCCTGGCGAGTTCGGCGTCCCGCGACGTGGACAGGAACAGCAGGACGCGCATGCGGGCGCTTTCGGCCTGCATGGCAGTCAGCCGCCCGATTCGCGGATATGCGGCACGCCCGTGAGCACCCCCCGGTATTGGGTGAGCGGGGGGCCGACCTGGACGCCCTGGGCGCCGATGCGCAGCTCGCGGATGGTGCGTTCGTGAAAGCCCGTGCGCTTCTTCAGCACCGAGATCGCCTGGTGCACCTGGCCCTCGGCCTCGTAGTAGCGCAGAAGGACCACCGAATCGGCGAGGTAGCTGACGTCGAGCGTGTTGTGCATCTGCCCGATCAGGCCCTGCTGCGCGCTGACCAGCAGCGTGGCCACGCCGAGCTGGCCCAGGTAGGCGAGCAGCTCGTGCAGCTGCACCAGCACGAACCGCTCCTCCGGCATGGCGTTGAGGTAGCCGTTGAGGCTGTCGATGACCACGATGGACACGCCGTCGACTTCCACCGCTTGGCGGATGGCGGCGATGAACTCGCCGGGGGACAGCTCGGCCGGGTCGATGCTGCGTACCTGCAGGAGACCCTCGTCCATCCGCCTCTGGGCATCGAACCCGATCCCGTTGCAGCGGGTGACCAGCGAGCGGACGCTTTCGTCGAAGATGAACATCGCGGTGCGCTCGCCGCGCTCGGCGGCCGCCAGCGCGAAGTGCATCGAGAGCGTCGACTTGCCGGTACCGGCCGCGCCCACGATCAATGTGCTGGTGCCGCGGTCGAGGCCGCCGCCGAGCAGTGCATCGAGTTCACCGGAGCCACTGGTCATCGGTTCGTTGGCGCCGTCGCGCCGGTGGTCCGCGGCCACCAGGCGCGGGTACACCTGCACGCCGCCCGTCCGGATCTCGTAGTCATGGAACCCGCCGCGGTACCGGCGCCCGCGGAGCTTGGTCACGCGCAGCCGTCGCCGGTCGCCGCCGTATTCGGGGCGCAGCTGGTCGAGCAGCATCACGCCGTGGACGATGGTGTGCACGTGCATGCCCTGTTCGGCGACCTGGGCTTCGTCGATCAGCAGCACGGTGGCGCCGCGCCCGTTGAAGTACTGCTTGAGCGCAAGCACCTGGCGCCGGAAGCGCAGCACCGCGCCGGCGAGCAGCCGCACCTCGGCGAGCGAGTCGAAGACCACGCGCTGCGGGCGCAGCCGGTCCACTTCCTCGAGGATGCCCCGCGTGGTGGAGCCGAGCTCCACCTCGGACGGGTGGAACATCGTGTACTGCGCATCCGCGTCGAGCTCGCCGTTGCCGGGGTTGACCTCGTGGATGTGGATGCCCTCGAGCGACCACCCGTGGGAGGCGGCGACGGCGCGCA
>DASWQG010000198.1:0-4510 GCA_036403775.1 Luteimonas sp. | reverse complement strand
GAGGTCGTCGACCAGGCCCATCAGGAAGGCGACGCCGAGGCCGACGCGCTCGGGCGCCTCGATCAGCCAGTACGCCAGCACGAGCGCGAGCCAGTAGGGGCGGAACGGCTGCAGCCAGCCCGGCAGCGGCAGCAGGCCGAGCACCAGCGCGGCGACGAGGCTGGCCGGGAGCAACCAGGGATGGCGCGCGCGGCTCATGGGGCCTCCTGCTCGCGCAGCAGCAGCACGTCGCGGCCGCGGTCGAGCTGGGCGGCGGGCTTCAGTTCGCCGACCAGGAAGCCGTGGCTGTCGTCCGGGTGCAACGCCACTACGGTGCCGACCGGGAACCCGGCGGGGAAGCGGCCGCCGAGCCCGGAGGTGATCACGACGTCGCCGACCTTCAGGTCGCCGGACAACGGGATGTTGGGCAGTGCCAGGCGATCGCTGCGACCCTGGCCGTAAGCCACCAGGCGCACGCCCGTGCGCGCGACGATGACGGGCACCGCATGGTCGGGGTCGGTGATCAGCAGGACCGTGGCACTGCCCGGGCGCACCGCGATGATCTGACCGACGAGGCCGCCGGCGTCGATCACGCTCTGGCCGACGGTGACACCGTCACGCGTGCCCGCGTCCAGTACCAGGCGCTGGCGCGTCGGGTCGAGGTCGATGTCCAGGATCGGCGCCAGCTGCACGTCCAGGCCGCCGCGGCGGTCGGCGCCGAGCAGGCGCCGCAGGCGCTCGTTCTCGGCGGCGGCGGTCTGCAGCCGGGCCACGCGCGCGCCGCTGATCAGCAGCGCGTTGCGCAGCGTGCGGTTCTCCGCGACGAGCCCGGAACGGGTGGCGGCGGTCTCGCTGAGCACGTCGCCCAGCCGCGCCGGCAAGCCGGCGATCGCCCACAGCGGCTGCGCCAGCACGTTGGCGCGCGCGCGCAGCTGCGACAGCCAGCCGCCGCGATGGTCGAGCACCAGCAGCGCGATCGCGATCGCGAGGTAGGCCAGCAACTGCAGGGTGCCGGTCAGGTCACCGGTGCGTGGATTGGAGCTGGAGAACGAGGGCACCGGTTACTCCGGCGCGAAGAACTCGTTCCCGTGCATGTCCACCAGTTCCAGCGCGCGGCCGCCGCCCCGGGCCACGCAGGTCAGCGGGTCGTCGGCGACCTGCACGTGCAGGCCAGTTTCCTCGCTGATCAGGCGGTCCAGGTCGCGCAGCTGCGCGCCGCCGCCGGTGAGGACGATGCCGCGCTCGGCGACGTCGGCGCACAGCTCCGGCGGGGTCTGCTCCAACGCCTGGCGGATCGCGGCGACGATGCCGGCCAGCGGCTCGTGCAGCGCCTCCAGCACCTCGTTGGAGTTGATGGTGATCATCTTCGGCACGCCTTCCGCAAGATGGCGGCCGGAGACCTCGATCTCGCGGATCTCGTCCTGCTTGTAGGCGCAGCCGATCTCGAGCTTGATCCGCTCGGCGGTGGCGTCGCCGATCAGCATGCCGTGGGTGCGGCGCACGTAGGCGATGATCGACTCGTCGAAGCGGTCGCCGCCGATGCGGACCGACTGCGAGTAGACGATGCCGTTCAGGGCGATGACCGCGACCTCGGTGGTGCCGCCGCCGATGTCCACGACCATCGAGCCGCGGGCCTCGGTCACCGGCATGCCGGCGCCGATGGCGGCGGCCATCGGCTCCTCGATCAGGAACACCTCGCGGGCGCCGGCTTCTTCCGCCGACTCCTTGATCGCGCGGCGCTCGACCTGGGTGCTGCCGGCCGGCACGCACACCAGCACCCGCGGGCTCGGCCGCAGCATCCGCGACTTGTGCACCTTGCGGATGAAGTACTTGAGCATCTCCTCGGTGTAGGTGAAGTCGGCGATGACGCCGTCCTTCATCGGCCGGATCGTGGTGATGTGGCCGGGGGTCCGGCCCAGCATCTGCTTGGCCTCGGTGCCGACCGCGGCGACCGAGCGCGAGTTGCCGACCAGCCGGTCCTGGCGGACCGCGACCACCGAGGGTTCGTTGAGGACGATGCCCTGCCCGCGGACGTAGATCAGGGTATTGGCCGTGCCGAGGTCGATCGACAGGTCGTTGGAGAACATGCCACGGAACTTCTTGAACATCGCGGAGGGGTGTCCGTCAGGGCGCGCGCAGGGGGATGGGCTAGCCTAGCAAAAACTGGCCTGCGCGGGCGCGAGCCGGTACCCTGTCGCGCCGCCGGCGCAAGCCGGTTCCGTGCGCCCCGTCACGGCAACCCCCTCCACCCCCTCCCCCGGCCCCGCCGGCTTCCCGAGGCTCGCCCATGTCTGCGCTGATCTGCGGTTCCCTGGCCTACGACACCATCATGGTGTTCCCGGACCAGTTCAAGAACCACATCCTCCCGGACAAGGTGCACATCCTCAACGTGTCCTTCCTGGTGCCGCGGATGCGCCGCGAGTTCGGCGGCTGCGCCGGCAACATCGCCTACAACCTGAAGCTGCTGGGCGGCTCGCCGATCCCGATGGCCACCGTGGGCCAGGATTTCGCCCCCTACCGCGAGTACTTCGCGGAGCTGGGCATCGACCTGTCGCGGGTGAAGGAGATCCCGGAGCTGTTCACGCCGCAGGCCTTCATCACCACCGACCACGACAACAACCAGATCACCGCCTTCCACCCGGGCGCGATGATGCGTTCCTACGAGAACCACGTGCGCGACGTGCCGGGCGTGAGCATCGGCATCGTCAGCCCCGACGGGCGCGAGGGCATGATCCAGAACGCGCGCGAGTTCGCCGAAGGCGGCATCCCCTTCATCTTCGACCCCGGCCAGGCGATGCCGCTGTTCAACGGTGCCGAGCTGCGCGAGTTCATCGAGCAGGCCGACTACGTCACCGTCAACGACTACGAGTCCAACCTGCTGCAGGAACGCACCGGCTGGGACGAGAAGACCATCGCCGGCAAGGTGAAGGCCTACATCGCCACGCGCGGCCCCAAGGGCGCGGTGATCTTCGCCGACGGCAAGGCGATCGACGTGCCGCCGGCGCATGAGCGCCGCGTCACCGACCCGACGGGCTGCGGCGACGCGTTCCGCGCCGGCCTGATCTTCGGCATCCAGAAGGGCTACGACTGGCTGACCATCGGACGCATCGGCAACCTGATGGGCGCGCTGAAGGTCGAACACCCCGGGACCCAGAACCAGCGCTTCGACTTCGACGAGTTCGCCGAGCAGTTCAAGCAGCAGTTCGGCTACGCGCTGTAGCGGTCACCAGGGCATCCGCCCCGGATCCAGCGCGGCAACCTCGAACAGCACCTTGCGGGTGCCGTCTGGCTTGACCGGGAACTCGATCTCGAGCGTCTTCGCGTCCTGCGCGAGGCGCCAGAGCGCGCGGTCGTCGTTGATGAACATCGCGATGGCCTCGTCGGTGTCCGGGCGGTAGGCGGCCATGCGCTTCGGGGGCGCGCCGTCGACGGACACGCCGACCTGGCAGCTGCCGTAGCAGTCGAAGTCGCCGGCCTCCATCACCAGGTAGCTGCTGCGGCCCCACGACGGGTGGTCGCGGAACACCAGCTTCACCGGGGTGGCGGTGCCGCCGACCTCGATGCCGTCCCGCGCGTGGATCAGCGCGGTGCGCTGTTCGCCCTTGCCCGCGGGCTGGCCCTGGTAGAGCCACAGCGCGGCCAGGCGGCGCTCCTCGCGCATGGCTTCCGCCTTCGCGGTGACGTCCCGCAACCTTGGCTCGACGCGCGCGGCCGCTTCGGTGGTCGGGTACTGCGCGAGCAGCACCTCGCCCTGCGCCTTGGCCAGCTGCCAGTTGCCCTCGGCGACGGCGGCGTCGAACGCGCCTTCGGCCTGCTTCGCCGCGTCCTCCGCGACGGCGGCCTGCGCCGACGCCTGTTCGGCCAGCTTCTGCTCCCGGTTGCAGCCCGCGGCGGCCAGCACGGCCGCCGCCAGCAGCGTCCACGCGAGCGGGCGACCGCGCATTACCGCGCCGCGTCCTTGCCTTCGGCGCCCTCGATCGTCGCCTGCACCGAGCCGGTCGTGATCGGGTGGTAGCCCGGGCGCGCCTTCGCGAACACGTCCTTGGCGAACGCCAGGCCATCCGGCGTCTGCACCAGCGCGTTGTAGATCGGCATGATCAGCTTGCGCCGGCCGACGCGCTGCATGAACTTGCCCATTTCCTCGTCGGCCGCGTGGTAGCCGCTGCGCACCGCCAGCGGATACCAGCGCTGCGCGATCTCACCGTTCGGCGTGCCGGTGAAGTGGTAGGCATCGTCGAGCGCCTTCATCTGCTCGACGGTCAGGGTCTCCGGCATGGCCTCGATGAAGTGCACCCAGTCCTGCGTGCTCCAGTTCGAGGTCACCGGCGCGGAGGGCAGCGTGCCGGTGCCGGTCCAGCTGATGCGCGCGGCGTCGACGACGGCGAAGCGCTGCGACTTCACCTGCGGCGCGGTGTCCGGGATGCCGGGCTCGTACAGCCAGGCATCGAACTCCTCCTGTGTCACCTTGCCGGGATGCTTCTGCAGCAGGTTGGCGATGGCGTAGTCGCGGAACTGCTCCGTGGAGATGCTC
>DASWQG010000197.1:0-2593 GCA_036403775.1 Luteimonas sp. | reverse complement strand
CGGCTACCTGGTGATGCTGCTGCCGCTGGACGCCACCGACCCGCGCGTGCAGGTCGGCGGCCAGATCGTGCTGATCTGGCTGATGTTTGCCATCAACCTGCTCGGCCCCAAGCCGGTGGCGAAGTTCCAGTCGCTGTGCGTGGTGCTGGGCCTGGCGCCGGTGGCGCTGGTCCTGCTGTTCGGCTGGAGCAGCTTCGACCGGACCCTGTACGAGGCGGCCTGGAACGTCACCGCGGACTCCGACACGCAAGTCGTGTTCAAGTCGCTGGCGCCGGTGTTCTGGGCCTTCGTCGGGCTGGAGACCGGGGCGATGATCGCCGGCGTGGTGCGCGATCCGGACCGCGACGTGCCGAAGGCGACGCTGGGAGGCATCCTGATCGCCGGCGTGGTCTACATCGCCTCCTCGGTGCTGGTGATGGGCATCGTGCCGGCCGCGGAGCTCGAGGCCTCGAGCGCGCCGTTCGCGCTGGTCGCCGCCGCGCTCTTCGGGCCGTGGGCGGCGCTGGCCATCGCCGCGGCTGCCGCGCTGACGGCCACCGGCACGCTGGGCGGCTGGATGCTGGTCACCGGCGAGACCGGCGCGCCGGCTGCGCGCCGCGGCGTCCTGCCGGCGGTGTTCGGCAAGCTCAACCGCAACGGCGCCGCCGGCTGGGGCCTGCTGGTCATTGCCATCGCCATGACCGGCATCGCGGTGGTGACGCTATCGCCGAAGGTCTCGGGCCAGTTCGGCGTGATCGTCAACGTGGTGGTGAACCTGGTGGTGCTGGCCTATGCCGCCGCCGGCCTGAGCCTGGTCGTCGGCACGCCGGCGAGGCGTCCGCGCACCGCCGACCGCGCGTACGGCTTCGGCGCGCTGGCCGCCTGCGCCCTGCTGCTGGCCTCCTCGCCCGCGACGATGCTGCTCGGCGCGGTCGCGGCGATGCTGGTGGCCTGGCTGCTTTACCGGGCGTTCGCCGCGCGGCGCTAAACTGGGGCCATGAGCGCCCCCCTCCCCTACGATGCGCAAGCCCTGCGCCACCTCGCCGGCGAACTGATCGTCAATGTCCGCGAGCTGGCCGCGCTGGGCTGGACGCCCGCGACCAGCAGCAACTTCTCGCGCCGGCTGGACGATCGCCACGCGGCGATCACCGTGTCGGGCCGCGACAAGGGCCGGCTGGTCGAGGACGACATCATGGTCGTGGACTTCGACGGCCGCGCCGTCGGCAGCGACCACCGCCCGTCCGCCGAGACCCTGCTGCACACCCAGCTCTACCGCCGCTTTCCGGATGTCGGCTGCGTGCTGCACACGCACTCGCGGGCGCAGACGGTGGCCTCACGGCTCTTCGCCGGCGCCGGCGGGCTGCGCCTGGAAGGCTACGAACTGCTCAAGGCCTTCCGCGGCAACGACACCCACGAGGCGCGCCTGGACCTGCCGGTGCTGTCCAACAGCCAGGACATGCACACGCTGGCCGCCCAGGTGGACGCACTGCTCGACCAGCGCCGCATGTGGGGCTACCTGATCGACGGCCACGGCATGTACGCCTGGGGCCGCGACATGGCCGAGGCGCGCCGCCACCTGGAAGCCTTCGAATTCCTGCTTGGCTGCGAACTGGACCTGAGGATGCTGCAATGCCCGGCGTGACCCCCGCTTCACCGCGCAGCCGCCTGCGCATCTTCGACGAGGCGCATCCGGACCGGCCCCTGCTGGAGACGCAGGACCTTGCCACGATGGCGCGCGAGCTGGCGGCGATCGGCGTGGCCTTCGAGCAGTGGGAAGCCGCCAGGCCGGTGGCGCCGGGCGCGTCGCCGGACGAGGTCATGGCGGCCTACCGCGCGGACATCGACCGCCTGGTGGCCGAGCGCGGCTTCCGCAGCGTGGACGTGGTCAGCATCGCGCCGGACCATCCGCAGCGCGAGGCGATGCGTGCGAAGTTCCTCGACGAGCACTTCCACAAGGAGGACGAGGTGCGCTTCTTCGTCGGCGGCTCGGGCCTGTTCACCCTGCACGTGGACGACAGGGTCTACGAGGTGCTGTGCACGCAGGGCGACCTGATCGCCGTGCCCGACTCGACGACGCACTGGTTCGACATGGGCCCGGAGCCCAGCTTCATCGCCATCCGCTTTTTCACCGAGCCCGACGGCTGGGTCGGCCACTTCACCGGCACCGACATCGCCCGGCGCTTCCCGCGCTACGAGTGAGCATGGCGACAATCCTGACCGACATCGAGGGGACCACCAGCAGCATCTCGTTCGTCAAGGAGGTGCTGTTTCCGTACGCGCGGCGCGCGTTGCCCGGCTTCGTCCGCGAACATGGCGACGAGCCGGAGGTGCGGCGCTGGCTGGACGCCGTCGCCACCGAGCATGGCGCGATGTGCGACGACGCGATGATCGTCGAGACCCTGCAGGGCTGGATCGACGAGGATCGCAAGCACACCGCACTGAAGGCGTTGCAGGGCATGGTTTGGCGCCAGGGCTACCTGTCCGGCGAACTGCAGGCGGACATGTACCCGGATGCCGCGGCGGGGCTGCGGCGCTGGCACGGCGCCGGCCACCGCCTCGCCGTGTACTCGTCCGGCTCGGTGGCGGCGCAGCAGCTGCTGTTCGCGCACACGGA
>DASWQG010000196.1:0-7202 GCA_036403775.1 Luteimonas sp. | reverse complement strand
TGGCCACGGATGAACACGGATCAACACGGATAGGGCTTTTTAAATTTGATTTGCCCTATCCGTGTTCATCCGTGTCATCCGTGGCAAAAACGCTTTGAGGAGTGAGTGATGGAGAAGGTGCTGCAGGGTGAGGTGGCGTTGGTGACCGGTGCGAGCCGGGGCATTGGCGCGGCGATCGCGGACGAGCTGGCCGCGCTGGGCGCCACGGTCGTCGGCACGGCCACGTCGGACGGCGGCGCGGCGGCGATCGGCGAGCGGCTGCAGGCCGCCGGCGGCCACGGCCGCAAGCTCGACGTCACCGACGGCGCCGCGGTGGACGCGCTGGTCGAGGCGATCGGCAAGGAATTCGGCCCCGTCACCATCCTGGTCAACAACGCCGGCATCACCCGCGACAACCTCCTGCTGCGGATGAAGGACGAGGAGTGGAACGACATCCTCGACACCAACCTCAGCAGCGTGTTCCGCACCTGCAAGGCGGTGATGCGCGGGATGATGAAGGCGCGCAAGGGCCGCATCGTCAACATCGCCTCGGTGGTCGGCGTCACCGGCAACGCGGGGCAGGCGAACTACGCCGCGGCGAAGGCCGGCATCATCGCCTTCAGCAAGTCGCTGGCCAAGGAGGTCGGCAGCCGCGGCGTCACCGTGAACGTGGTCGCCCCGGGCTTCATCGACACCGACATGACCCGCGCGCTGCCTGATTCGGCGCGCGAGGCGCTGCTCGGCCAGATCGCGCTCGGCCGCCTCGGCGCGCCTGCCGACATCGCCCGCGCGGTGGCCTTCCTGGCCGGTCCGGCGGGGGCCTACATCACCGGCGAAACCCTGCACGTGAATGGCGGCATGTACATGCCGTAAGCACCTGAACCAGAAGGCATTGCGACCCCATGCGCGAGTGCCCCGGCTTTCCCTTACACTATCCGTCTGAACAGACTCCCGGGAGGAGCGAACACCCATGAGCAGCATCGAAGAGCGCGTCAAGAAGATCGTCGTCGAACAACTGGGCGTCAAGGAAGAAGAGGTCACCAACAGCGCCTCGTTCGTCGACGACCTGGGCGCGGATTCGCTCGACACCGTGGAGCTGGTGATGGCGCTCGAGGAAGAGTTCGAGTGCGAGATCCCGGACGAGGAAGCCGAGAAGATCACCTCGGTGCAGCAGGCCATCGACTACGTCAAGGCCCACGTCAAGGCGTAAGCCGCTGGCGTTCGCGTCACGTTGCCGGGGCCGCATTCGCGGCCCTGTGCATTTGCAATCCCCGCTGTTGAAATCAACGCTGCCACCGCAGTCCCCGGAATGGAGCCCGCCACCATGGCCAAACGTCGCGTCGCCGTCACCGGCCTCGGCATCCTGTCGCCGCTCGGCAACGACCTCGCCAGCAGCTGGGACGGCATCGTCAACGGCCGCTCCGGCATCGGCCCGATCACCCATTTCGACGCCTCCGGCTTCCCCACGCGCATCTCGGGGGAGGTCAAGGGCTTCGATCCCTCGCTGTGGATCCCGGCGAAGGACATCAAGAAGATGGATCCCTTCGTCCACTACGGCGTCGCCGCGTCGCTGATGGCGATCGCCGACTCGGGCATCGCCATCGAGGGCGAGGCGGCCGAGCGCATCGGCGTGGCCGTGGGCGCCGGCATCGGCGGCCTGAAGGGCATCGAGGAAACGACGCTCAAGTACAAGGAGGGCGGCGCGCGCAAGGTCTCGCCGTTCTACGTGCCCAGCACGATCATCAACATGGTCGCCGGCCAGGTCTCGATCATGACCGGCGCCAAGGGCCCGAACATCGCGGCGGTCACGGCCTGCACCACGGCCACGCACAACATCGGCCTGGCGATGCGCATGATCCAGTACGGCGACGCCGACGCGATGATCGCCGGCGGCGCCGAGTACGCGACCACGCCGACCTCGCTCGGCGGCTTCTGCGCGATGAAGGCGCTGTCCACGCGCAACGACGAGCCGGAAAAGGCCTCGCGCCCGTGGGACCGCGACCGCGACGGCTTCGTCATGGGCGACGGCGCCGGCATCCTCGTGCTCGAGGACTACGACCGGGCGGTCGCGCGCGGCGCGCGCATCTACTGCGAGCTGATCGGCTTCGGCATGAGCGGCGACGCGTTCCACATGACCGCGCCGAGCGAGAGCGGCGAGGGCGCCGCGCGCTGCATGCGCAACGCCCTCGACGACGCCGCGATCAACGCGGACCAGGTCGGCTACATCAACGCGCACGGCACCTCGACGCCCGCGGGCGACCTCGCCGAGACCCTGGCGGTGACGGCGGCGCTGGGCGACCACGCGTACCGGACGATGGTGAGTTCGACCAAGTCCATGACCGGCCACCTGCTGGGCGCCGCCGGCGGCGTCGAGGCGGTGTTCTCGGCGATGGCGCTGCACAGCGGCGTGATCCCGCCGACGATCAACCTCGACAACCCGTCGGAAGGCTGCGACCTGGACTACGTGCCGCACGTCGCGCGCGAGGCGAAGGTGGACATCGCGCTGTCGAACTCGTTCGGCTTCGGCGGCACCAACGGCACCCTGGTGTTCCGCCGCGCCTGAGGCCGGCGGCCGCCGTGCTGCTCACCCGCAACCTCGACGCCGGCAGCGACCTGCTGGCCCTGCAGCGGCTCGCGCCTGCGCGCTACCCGCTGCTGCTCGAGTCCTCCGCCGCCGGCACCGCGCAGGGACGCTGGGACCTGCTGCTCGCCGCCGACGGCGGCTCGCTCGCGCTGCTGCCCGATGGGAACCTGGTGCGCGAGGACGGCAGCCGCGTGGCCGGCGACTTCCTCGCGGCGCTGGATGCCGACTGGCAGGCCGCGCGCCAGCCGCACGAGGAGCCGCGCTGGCCGTTCCGCGGCGGCTGGGCGCTGTTCATTGGCTATGAACTCGCCGGCCAGGTCGAGCCGGTGCTGCGCCTGCCGCCGGCACCCGGCGGCCTGCCGGTGGCACTGGCACTGCGCTGCCCCGCGGCAGTGCTGCGCGACCGCGCCAGCGGCGACTGCGTGGCGCTGGCCGAGCCCGGGCATGCAGCGCTGCTCGAGCGCATCCTGGCCGACTTCGCCGTCGCGTCCGAGTTGCCGGCGCTGCCGGCGTGGACGCTGCCGGACACGCTCGAGGAGGATCCGCCGGAGCACTTCACGAGCGGCGTCGCGCGGATCCTCGACTACCTCGCCGCCGGCGACGTCTTCCAGGCCAACTTGTCGCGTGGCTGGCGTGCAGGCTTCGCCACCGCGCCCGCGCCGGCCGCGCTGTTCGAACGCCTGCGCCGGCACAATCCCGCGCCGTTCGCCGGGCTGTTCGCCGGCGATGGCTGGGCGGTGGTCAGCGCCTCGCCCGAACGCCTGGTGTCGGTGCGCGGCGACCTGGTCGAATCGCGCCCGATCGCCGGCACGCGCCCGCGCTTCCAGGGCGACGACGACGCGGCGCGCATCCGCGAACTGGTCGGCCACCCGAAGGAACGTGCCGAGCACGTCATGCTGATCGACCTGGAACGCAACGACCTGGGGCGCGTGTGCACGCCGGGCAGCGTCGAGGTCGACGAGCTGATGACGGTGGAGAGCTACGCGCACGTGCACCACATCGTCAGCAACGTGCGCGGCCGCCTGCGCGCGGATGCCACGCCGGGCGCCGTGCTCCGCGCGGTCTTCCCGGGCGGCACCATCACCGGCTGTCCCAAGGTCCGCTGCATGGAAGTGATCGCCGAACTCGAGCGCGAGGGCCGCGGCGCCTACACGGGCGCGTTCGGCTGGCTCAACCGCGACGGCGACCTCGACCTCAACATCCTGATCCGCAGCGCGGAACTCGAGGCCGACGGGCAGGGCGGCGCGGCGTTGCGGTTCCGCACCGGCGCCGGGATCGTCGCCGACTCCGATCCCGTGCGCGAGCTGGACGAAACGCGCGCCAAGGCGCGCGGCATGCTGCGCGCGCTCGGGGTGGCGGGATGAGCGCCGGCGCCGGCGTCCGCCTGTTCGAAGGCGCCCGTGCCGTCGTGGCGCTCGCGCCCGACGACCGCGGCCTGGCCTACGGCGACGGCCTGTTCGAGACCCTGCGCGTGCACGCCGGCACGCTGCCGTGGTGGGACGCGCACTGGGTGCGCCTGGCCCACGGCGCGGCGCGCCTGGGCATTGCGTTGCCGGATGCGCGACAGGCGCGCGCCGAGTCCGAAGCCCTGTTCGCCGACGGCGCGCATGGCGTGCTGAAGCTGCTGCTCTCGCGCGGCGGCGGCGCGCGCGGCTATGCGCCGGCGCCCGGCGCCAAGCCACGCTGGATGTTGTCGCGCCATCCGTTGCCGGGCGCCGCCGCGCCGCTGCACGCGATCTGGTGCGAGACGCGCCTGGCGCTGCAGCCCGCGCTGGCCGGCCTCAAGCACTGCAACCGCCTCGAGCAGGTGCTGGCGCGCGCCGAGTGCGTGGCCGCGGGCGCCGACGAAGGGCTCGTCCGCGACATGGAAGGCACCGTGGTCGCGGGCACCGCCGCGAACCTGTTCGTGCTGCGCGAGGGCCGCTGGCTGACGCCCCCGGTGGACCGCTGCGGCGTCGCGGGCACCTGCCGCGCGGTGCTGGTCCCGGCGCTGGCGGCGAGCGAGCAGCGGCTCCAGCGCGCCGACGTGGAAACGGCCGACGCGGTTTTCCTGTGCAATGCCGTGCGCGGTATCCTGCCCGTGGCCCGGCTCGGCACGCGCACCTGGCAATCGCATCCTGCGATCGCGCAGGCGCGCGACGCGCTGGGCCGAAGCCATCCCGGTTTCGCGCCGGGCCAGTCAGGGCGACCAGCGGAGGCCGGGTGAGCAGGGAGGCATTCCATTCCAGCGGGAAGTCGGGAGGGCGCGGCCTGCGCCTGGTGTTCGTCGCCACCGCGTTGATCGCGGGCGTGCTGGCGTACTGGATGTTCGACCGCTACGCGCGCTTCGCCGACGACCCGGTGCCCGGGCTGGGCGCCGACGCGAGCCTGGTCGTGGCCCACGGCGACAACTTCGCGGGCGTGCTGCGCAAGCTGCACGCGCAGGGCATGCCCGCCGACCGCGACACCGAATGGCAGCTGCTCGCGCGCCAGCTCGGCGCGGCCTCGCGGCTGCAGGTCGGCGAATACGCGCTGCGCCCGGGCATCACCCCGCGGCAACTGCTCACCGACATGCGCGACGGCAAGGTGGTCCGGCGCCGGGTCACCATCGTCGAGGGCTGGACCTTGCGGCAATTGCGCGCGGCGCTGGCGAAGGCCGACGCGCTGGAACAGGAAACGGCCGGCCTCGATGGCGCGGCGCTGATGGAGGCCCTGGGCCATCCCGGCGTGCACCCCGAGGGCCGTTTCCTGCCCGAGACCTATTTCTACACGCGCGGCGACAGCGACCTCGACATCCTGAAGCGCGCCTACGACGCGATGGAAAAGGCCCTCGATGCCGCCTGGGCTTCGCGGGTCGAAGGCCTGCCGCTGCGCGACAAGGACGAGGCGCTGGTGCTGGCCTCGATCGTCGAGAAGGAAACCGGCATCGCCAGCGAGCGGCCGCAGATCGCCGCCGTGTTCCTGCGCCGGCTCGAGAAGGGCATGCGCCTGCAGACCGACCCGACCGTGATCTACGGCATGGGCGAGGCCTACGCCGGCAACATCCGCCGCACCGACCTCACCCGCGACACGCCGTACAACACCTACACCCGCGCCGGCCTGCCGCCGACCCCGATCGCGATGCCGGGCGCCGATGCGCTGCAGGCGGTGACCCATCCGGCCGAGGGCGAAGCGTTGTACTTCGTCGCGGTCGGCGACGGCAGCGGCCGCCACGTGTTCTCGCGGACGCTGGCCGAGCACCAGGCCGCCGTGCGCGCCTACCTGCAGCGCTATCGCGCACAACGGAGGGCCGAGTGAGCGACGCGGGCGCGCTGCGCACGCACGCCCGGCTGCTGACGCTGGAGGGCGGCGAGGGCGCGGGCAAGTCCACGGTGCTCGAGGCGCTGCGCCGCGAACTCGAAGCGCAGGGGCAGGAAGTGGTGTGCACGCGCGAGCCCGGTGGCACGCCGCTGGCGGAAATGATCCGCGCCCTGCTGCTGGATCCCGGCCATGAACCGCCATCGCCCGAGGCCGAGTTGCTGCTGATGTTCGCCTCGCGCGCGCAGCACGTGCGCGAGACCGTGCTGCCGGCGCTCGACCGCGGCGCGTGGGTCATCAGCGACCGCTTCACCGATTCCAGCTACGCCTACCAGGGCGGCGGCCGCGGCCTCGACGCCGCCTGGATCGCCGAACTGGAGCGGCGCGTCGTCGGCATCCGCCCCGGGCTGACGCTGCTGCTCGACGTGCCGGTGGCGCAGGGGCGCGCCCGCGCCGGCGGCCGCGAGCAGGCCGCCGACCGCATCGAATCCGAGCGCGACGAGTTCTTCGAGCGTGCCCGCGCCGCGTTCCTGGCGCGCGCCGCCGCCGAGCCCGACCGCTTCCGCGTCATCGACGCGACCCGCGATGCGCCCGCCGTCGCGCGCGAGGCCTGCGCGCTGCTGCGAGAGTACAAGGCGCGATGAGCGCGGCGCCGGCCTTCGCGCCCTGGCAACAACGTGCGTACGCGCAGGCCGCCGAGGCGCTGGATGCCGGACGCATGGGCCATGCGCTGCTGTTCGCCGGTCCCGCCAGGCTGGGCAAGCGCGCCGTCGCCGAGCGCCTGGCGCAACGCGTGCTGTGCCAGGCGCGCGCGCCAGGTCACGAGGCCTGCGGTCGGTGCCGTAGCTGCCAGCTGTTCCTGTCGCGCTCGCAGGCCGACCCGATCGAAGTGCGCCCCGACGGCACGCTCGCGCATCCGTTCGGCAAGCCGGGGCACCCGGATGCCTGGTTCGTCGGGTTCGCGATCGCCGAGAAGACCGGCAAGCCGCGCACCGAGATCACCATCGACCAGGTGCGCGCGCTGTCGGAAAAGCTGGCGTTGACGCCGCAGCTGGGCGGGGCGCAGGTGGCGCTGGTCGATCCGGCGGACGCGATGAACCACGCCGCGTGCAACGGGCTGCTCAAGACGCTCGAGGAACCGCAACCGGGCCGGTACCTGTGGCTGCTCGCCAGCGAACCCGCGCGCCTGCCGGCCACCATCCGCAGCCGTTGCCAGGTGCTGGAGTTCCGCCTCCCGCCCGCGTCGGAAGCCGGCGCATGGCTGCAGGCGCAAGGCCACCCGGCCGGCGCCGCGGCCGAAGCCCTCGCCGCCGCGCGCGGCCACCCGGGCCTGGCCGATGCCTGGCTGCGCGATGGTAGCCTC
>DASWQG010000195.1:0-4276 GCA_036403775.1 Luteimonas sp. | reverse complement strand
ACCGCCACCGTGACCGACTGGCTCTCCTCTGCGCCCGCGACCGACGCCGCCACCCCGGCCGACGTCGACGCGGCGCTGGCGCGCTCGGCCGCCGGGGGCGACAGCAGTGCCTTCGAGGCCTTGTATCGCCGCCATGCCGGGCGCGTGCACGGCGTCATCGCCCGCCTGGTCGGCTACGACCGCGCCCGCGCCGAGGACCTGACCCAGGACGCCTTCGTCCGTGCCTGGCAGGCGCTCCCGGCGTACCGCTACGAAAGCGCGTTCTCGACCTGGCTGCACCGGCTGGCGGTCAACACCGCGCTGATGGACCTGCGCGCGCGCCGCAGCCGCGTGCAGGCCCACGAGGGCGAGGACGCGTTCGACGAGGTCGGCACCGTGGATTCGGCCGGCCACGGCGCCGCGCTGTCCATGGACCTGGAGCGCGCCGTCGCCACGCTGCCGCCGCGCGCCCGCGCGGTGCTGGTGCTGTACGACGTCGAAGGCTGGAAGCACGAGGAGATCGCCGAGGCGCTGGGCATGGCCGTCGGCAGCTCCAAGGCGCAGCTGCACCGCGCGCGCGGGCTGCTGCGGGCACGACTGGAAGGACACGCATGAACGACATCCGCGATCATGACGGCCGCGATCACGACGGCCGCGACAACGGCAACACGCTCGACGCGAGCCTGCGCCTGCAGTTGCGCGGCCTGCGCCAGGACCTGCCGCCCGCCACGGACCTGTGGCCCGGCATCGCCGAGCGCATCCGCATGGCCGATGCGCCGGCGGCGCCCGCGCGGCCGCGCAAGGCGCCGAACATCGCGCCCTGGGCGCTGGCCGCTTCGCTGGTGCTGTCGCTGGGCATCGCCTGGCGCATGCAGCCGCCGCCGGCGCCCGCCGCCGCGCCGGTGCGCCTGGTGGATCGCGAGGCCGACGCCATGACCCGCGAATACCGCGCGGCGCTGCTCGAACTGCAGGCCGCGGCGCCCGCGTACCCGCGGCGCACGCCGGCCGCGCCGGCGCTGCGCGAACTCGACCGCAGCGCGCGGCAGATCCGCGACGCGATCGAGCGCGACCCGGGTGCACCGTACCTGCTCGGCCGCCTGCAACGCACCTATACGCTGCGCCTGGAACTCACCCGGCGCAGCGTCGGCTAATCGCCCGACACGAGACCCACCCGACAAGTTTCCCCGGAGAGCCCACATGCGCCACTCGCCCCACGTCCTCGCCCTGGCCATCGTCGCCAGCCTTGCCAGCGCGCCGGTGTTCGCCGGCACCCCGATCGACCAGACCCGCCCGCTCGCGCCGACCGGGCGCATCGAGATCTCCAACCTCAAGGGCAGCATCGAAGTGCGCGCCTGGGACCGCAACGAGGTCCATGTCGGCGGCGAGCTCGGCAAGGGCGTGGAGAAGCTGGTGGTGGACGGCAGCCGCGACCACCTCGAGGTCAAGGTCGAATACCCGAACCGCCGCGGCTGGGGCGACGACCGCACCGAGCCGACCCGGCTGGTGCTGCAGGTGCCGCTGCGCGCGAACCTGGACATCGAATCGGTCGCGGCCGACATCCGCGTGGACGGCGTCGCGCCGCGCGAGCTCGACGTCGAATCGGTCAGCGGCAACATCACCATCGCCGCCGCGCCCGGCGAGGCCGACGTGAGCAGCGTCAGCGGCGACCTCGTGCTGACGCTGAACACCGCCTCGGCGAGTTCCGAGTCGGTGAGCGGCGACGTCCGCCTGTCCGGCCGCCTCGATGGCGAGGTGCACGCCGAGACCGTGTCCGGCGACATCCGCATCGACAGCCGCGGCGAGCGCGTGCGGCGCCTGTCCACCGGCACCGTCTCCGGCGACGCCGATGTCCGCGTCGGCCTGGCCGACGGCGGCGAGATCCGCTCGGAGACCGTGAGCGGCGACATCCGCCTGCGGCTGCCCAAGTCCGTCTCGGCGCGGGTCAGCGCCGAGAGCTTCAACGGCGACCTTCGCGCGCCGGGGGCGAAGGTGCAGACCGAGGAGTTCGGCCCGGGCAGCAGCCTCGAGGTGCGTTACGGCAGCGGCGCGGGACAGGTGCGGATGGAGTCGTTCTCGGGCGACGCGGAGCTGGTGCTGGAGTAACGCCCCTCATCCGCCCCTTCGGGGCACCTTCTCCCCGGCGGAGCCGGGGAGAAGGGAAATCGGAAAACGGCGGCCCTGGCCGCCGTTTTTCTTTCCCGTCGCCCGCGGCGCGTAGAATTGCGGCCCTTTCCCCCCGAAATCCCCCCACGGAGCAGTCGCAATGGGCCTGGACCTCGTCCCGACCGGCAAGAACCCGCCGGATGAAATCAACGTCGTCATCGAGATCCCGAAGGACGCCGAGCCGGTCAAGTACGAGGTCGACAAGGCCTCGGGTGCGATCTTCGTCGACCGCATCCTGTCCACGCCGATGCGCTACCCCTGCAACTACGGCTACATCCCGCGCACCCTGTGCGGCGACGGCGACCCGGCCGACGTGCTGGTGATCCTGCCGCTGCCGCTGATCCCGGGCTCGGTGATCCGCTGCCGCCCGGTCGGCGTGCTGCGGATGAAGGACGAGGCCGGCGGCGACGAGAAGATCCTCGCGGTGCCGGTGGACAAGGTGTTCGCCGGCTACACCCACATCGACGACATCGCCAAGGTCAGCCCGCACTGGCTCGAGCGCATCGGCCACTTCTTCGAGCACTACAAGGACTTGGAACAGGGCAAGTGGGTCAAGCTGGACGGCTGGGGCGACGCGGCGGAAGCGAAGGCGATCCTCGCCGACGCGATCGAGCGCCACGCCGCGCTGCCCGGCAAGCAGGCGTTCTAGCCGGTCAGCGCCGCTCGCGCACGATGGTGAGCCCGATCAGCCGCGACACCACCGTCGCGATGTAACCCACGCCGGCGAACTGCTCCAGCATCGCGAGCACCCGCGCCGGCGAGCCGATCGGCAGGATGTCGCTGAGCCCGGTCGCCGAGAGGTTGCTGAAGCTGAAGGACAGCAGTTCCAGCCAGCGCCGTGGCCGGTCGGGCTCGACCGCGCTGTGGAAGCTGTCCGGGTACACCGCCTGGCAGACGAAGTACGCGTAGGCGAAGCCCCACGCGAGCAGGGTGAAGGTGGCGCCCGCCGCGAACAGCTCGTCCGCGCTCACCCGGTGGTCGTTCATCATGTAATAGATGAGGCTGCCGGCGGCGTAGAAGTACAGGATCGCCTCGAGTGCGGCCGACCACGGCAGCAGCGCCGGTGCGTCGAACAGCACGCCCGCCGCGGTCAGCACCATCGCCGGGATCGCCAGCACCCAGGCCACGTGGCTTTCCGCCGGCGAGCGCGCGACGACCCACACCGCCAGCGGCACCACGACCAGCGCGACCGCGCCGAACAACAGGCGGCCGCTGCTGGTGTCGTCGATCGACGGGTAGATCAGCAGGCTCAGCAGCTGCGCCGCGAGCAACAGCGCCGACGGATGCTGGCGGGCGATGAACGCCCAGGGGCGGAACCAGAGCGCCGGCTGCTGCATCCGTCAGGCCTCGTGGTAGACGCGCGCGCCGGTTTCGCGGAACTCGGCGGCCTTGCCCGCCATGCCCTCCTCGATCGCGGCCTGCTCGCCCAGTCCGTGCTCGGCCGCGTAGTCGCGCACGTCCTGGGTGATGCGCATGGAGCAGAACTTGGGCCCGCACATGGAGCAGAAGTGCGCCGACTTGTGCGCCTCCTTCGGCATGGTCTCGTCGTGGAACTCGCGGGCGCGGTCCGGATCCAGGCCCAGGTTGAACTGGTCCTCCCAGCGGAATTCGAAGCGCGCCTTGCTCAGGGCGTTGTCGCGCACCTGCGCGCCCGGGTGGCCCTTGGCGAGATCGGCGGCGTGCGCCGCGATCCGGTAGGCCATGATCCCGTCGCGTACGTCCTCGCGGTCCGGCAGGCCCAAGTGTTCCTTCGGCGTGACGTAGCACAGCATCGCGCAGCCGTACCAGCCGATCATCGCCGCGCCGATCGCGCTGGTGATGTGGTCGTAGCCGGGCGCGATGTCGGTGGTCAGCGGGCCGAGCGTGTAGAACGGCGCCTCGCCGCACTCGGCCAGCTGCTTGTCCATGTTCTCCTTGATCAGCTGCATCGGCACGTGGCCGGGGCCCTCGATCATGGTCTGCACGTCGTGCTTCCAGGCGATCTTCGTCAGCTCGCCGAGCGTCTCCAGCTCGCCGAACTGCGCGGCATCGTTGGCGTCCGCGATGCACCCGGGGCGCAGGCCGTCGCCGAGCGAGAAGGCGACGTCGTAGGCCTTCATGATCTCGCAGATGTCCTCGAAATGCGTGTAGAGGA
>DASWQG010000194.1:0-8749 GCA_036403775.1 Luteimonas sp. | reverse complement strand
CGCCCGTGGTCGAGGAAGTGCTGTACCCGGCGATGGAGGACTTCCAGATCGACATCATGATCGGCGAGGGCCCCGCGGCCCGCTCGATCAAGCTCGACCTGCCGCCGTTCACCCTGGTCGGCGCGACCACCCGCGCGGGCTTGCTGACCGCGCCACTGCGCGACCGCTTCGGCATCGTCCAGCGGCTGGAGTTCTACACGCCCGAGGAGCTCACGCGGATCGTGCGCCGCTCTGCGCTGATCCTGGGCATCGACTGCTCGCCCGAGGGCGCCGGCGCGATCGCGCGCCGGGCGCGCGGCACGCCGCGGATCGCCAACCGCCTGTTGCGGCGCGTGCGCGACTACGCGCAGGTGCGCGCCGGCGGGCTCATCGACGACGCGGTGGCGGACGCGGCCATGGCGATGCTCAAGGTCGACCCGGAAGGCTTCGACGAGCTGGACCGCCGGCTGCTGCGCACGATCGTGGAGGCGTTCGACGGCGGCCCGGTCGGGGTCGAATCGCTGGCAGCCGCCCTCAGCGAGGAACGCGGCACGCTCGAGGACGTGGTCGAACCCTACCTGATCCAGCAGGGATACCTGGTGCGGACCGCGCGCGGCCGCATGGCGACGCCCAAGGCCTACCGGCACCTCGGCCTGAAGCCGAAGGCGGGCGCGCCGGACCTGTTCGGATCTTAACCGGTGTTCAGCCATCCGCTCCGGGTTTACTGGGAAGATACCGACGCCGGCGGCGTGGTCTACCACGCGCAGTACCTGGCCTTCCTCGAGCGCGCGCGCAGGGAGTGGCTGCGCAGCCTGGGGCGGGACCAGGAACTGCTGCGCCGCGAACGCGACCTCGTGTTCGCGGTGCGCGCGATGCAGGTGGAATTCCGCGCGCCGGCGCGGCTGGACGACCTGCTCGAGGCCACGGTGGCGCTGCGCGAGTGCCGCAATGCCAGCCTGGTGTTCGCGCAGGAGGTCCGCCGCGGCGACGCCCTGCTGCTGTCGGCCACCGTGCGCATCGCGGTGCTGGCGGCTTCGACCTTCCGGCCGCGCCCGTTGCCGGACGAACTGTACGACACGCTCAAGGCCCTGGAGGAACGCGACTGATGCAGCCCATCGAACCCGCCGCCGCGAACGACGGCATCAACATGCTGGCGCTGGTGCTGCACGCCTCAATTCCGGTGCAGCTGGTGATGCTGCTGCTGCTGTTCGGGTCGGTCGCGTCCTGGGTGATCATCGTCCGCAAGAAGCGCGTGCTCGACCGCGCCGAGGACGAGGCCGACCGCTTCGAGGAGCGCTTCTGGTCCGGCGCCGAGCTGTCGAAGCTCTACGCGGGCGCCACCGAGCGCAACCGCGAGATCGGCGGCCTGGAGGCGATCTTCGAGGGCGGCTTCCGCGAATTCCACAAGGTGCGCCAGCGCCGCGGCGTCGACAGCCGCATGCAGCTCGAATCTGCGCAGCGGGCGATGCGCGCCGCCGCCTCGCGCGAGCTCGACGGCCTGGAACGCAACCTCGAGTTCCTCGCCAACGTCGGCTCGATCGCGCCCTACGTCGGCCTGTTCGGCACCGTGTGGGGGATCATGGTCTCGTTCCAGGGCCTGGCGAACGTCAAGGAGGCGACCATCGCCACCGTCGCGCCCGGCATCTCCGAGGCGCTGATCGCCACCGCGATGGGCCTGTTCGCCGCCATTCCCGCGGTGTGGGCCTACAACCGCTACGCCACGCGCGTGGAGCGCATGTCAGTGCGCTACGACACCTTCTCCGAGGAATTCTCCTCGATCCTGCAGCGCCAGGCCCACCTCGACGAGGCCTGAGCGATGGCCATGACCGCATCCGGGCGGCGCATCCGCAAGCGCCGGCTGAAGGCCGACATCAACGTCGTCCCCTACATCGACGTGATGCTGGTGCTGCTCATCATCTTCATGGTCACCGCGCCGCTGCTGAACCTCGGCGTTGACGTGAAGCTGCCGCAGGTCGCGGCCGCCACCGTCGAGCAGCCGAAGCAGCAGGTGGTGGTGCAACTGGCGGAGGACGGGAGCCTCGCGCTGATCCAGCGCGACGGCCAGGGCGAGACCAGCAAGCTGGCACTGGACGAGGCGGAACTCATCACGCGTGTTGCCGCCTTCCGCGCGCAGGATCCCAACCTCGCCGTGTTCGTCGCCGCCGACGGCGCGGTTCGCTACGAGGACGTGCTGCGCATGCTGCAGCGCCTGCGCACCGAGGCGAAGGTGGACAAGGCGACCCTGCTGACCCGCTCGCCGGAGCAGGCCTCGCGGTGAGGGAGACCCGCGCCGACACCCAGCGCGCGGTCGCCGGTGCCCTGGCGCTGCACGCGCTCCTGTTCGCCTTGATGTTCGCCGGGCTGTGGTGGACGCGCACCGCCAATCCCGTGTCGGCCGCGGGGCCGGTGATCGAGGCCGACCTGATCGACCCGAACGCCCTGGCGTCCTCGCTGCGCAGCGCACTGGACGCGCCCGCCGAGGAACCCGCCGAACCGCTGCCCGAACCGGTGCCGCCCGAGCCGGAGCCGGCACCGTCCGAGCCACGGGAGGTGGTGCCGCCGCCGGACGCGCAGCCGCAACCCCAGGACTTCATTCCCGAACCGGACGTGCGCGAGCAGGAGCGCGTCGAGCGCGAGGCCGAGGCCGCGCGGCAGGCGGCCCGCGAGCAGGAGGAAAAGCGCCGGCAGGAGCAGATCGACCTGACCGAGCGCAAGCGCCAGGAAGCCGCCGAGCGCCAGGCCCGCGAGGCGAAGCAGAAGGAGATCGCCGACAAGCTGGCGAAGATCCGCGCCGAACGCGAGAAGGCCGAACGCCAGGCGAAGCTGGCGGAACAGAAGCTGCGCCAGCTCGAGGATGCGCGCTCGCGCAATGCGGCGGTCGCCGCCGCGCAGGCCGATGCCGCCGCGACCGCCAGCCCGCCGCCGGGCACGGGCGGGGACTCGAACGACCTCGCCGCGCGCTATGCGGCCGCGCTGCAGGCGGCGATCCTGCGCAACTGGACCCGCCCGGAATCGGTCCCGCTCGGGCAGCGTTGCAGGATCGTGATCCGGCAGATCCCCGGCGGCGAGGTGATCGAGGCGAAGGTGGATTCCAGCTGTCCCTACGACGAGCTCGGCCGCCGCTCGGTGGAGGCTGCGGTGCTCAAGGCGCAGCCCTTGCCCTATGCCGGGTTCGAACCGGTGTTCCAGCGCACCCTGACCCTGAACTTCGTCGCCCAGGACCGCTGACGGCCGCGCCAGTTGCGGCTCCATTCATCTTTGAACGGTCCTTCACGGCCAAGCTGTTAACAATCGTGACTGAACCGTTCGGAACTTCCTGAATGAGCCGTCTGCTGCGCGCGCCCACCGTCCTTCTCCTGCTCCTTTCCCTGTGCGTGCCCGGCCTGGCGCTGGCCCAGGAGCGGGGGCTGGAGATCGACATCGTGGGCGGCAACGCCGCGGCCCTCCCGATCGCGGTCGTGCCGATGCCCTACCAGGGCGGCGGGGCGGCCCCGGGCACCGACGTGGCGGGGATCGTCCGCGCGGACCTGGCCCGTTCCGGCCAGTTCCGGACCCTGGACGAAGCGCAGATGGTCGAGCGCCCGACCCGGGGCAGCGAGGTCGTCTATCCCACCTGGCGACTGCTCAAGCAGGACTTCCTGGTCGTCGGCCGGGTCATGGACGGCGCCCCGGGCAATTACCGGGTGGAATACGAGCTGTACGACGTCGCCCGCCAGCAGCGCCTGCTCGGTTTCGCGCTGACCGCGCCCGCCAGCGCCCTGCGCGACGTCGCCCACCAGATGGCCGACGCCATCTACGAGAAGATCCTCGGCGTGCGCGGCGCGTTCTGGACGCGGATCGCCTACGTCACCGCCACCGGTGTCGGCCGAAACACGCAATACGCGCTGATGGTCGCCGACTCCGACGGCTGGAACCCGCAGACCGTGGTCCGCTCGGGCGAGCCCCTGCTGTCGCCGGCGTGGAGCCCGGACGGCCGCAAGCTCGCCTACGTGAGCTTCGAGCGCGGCAATTCCTCGATCTACATCCAGGACATCGCCACTGGCGCGCGCGAGCTGGTCGCCAGCTTCCGCGGCATCAACGGCGCCCCGGACTTCTCGCCCGACGGCCGCCGCCTCGCGCTGACCCTGTCGAAGTCCGGCAATCCCGAGATCTACGTGATGGACCTGGGCAGCAAGGCCCTCACCCAGGTGACCCACCAGTTCGGCATCGACACCTCGCCGACCTGGAGCGCCGACGGCAACACCCTGTACTTCACCTCCGATCGCGGCGGCAAGCCGCAGATCTACCAGGTGTCGGCGAGCGGCGGCGGCGCCACGCGGGTCAGCTTCCAGGGCAGCTACAACGCCGACCCCACCGTCTCCTTCGACGGCAAGAAGATCGCCACCACCCAGGGCAACGGCAACAACTACCGCATCGCGCTGCTCGACCGCAGCCTCGGCTCGCCGCGCTGGTCGCTGCTGTCGCCGGGCTCGCTCGACGAATCCCCCAGCTTCGCTCCCAACGCCAGCATGCTGCTGTACGCGGCCAAGGAGGGCGGCCGAGGCGTCCTGTACGCGGTCTCGGCCGACGCGCGCGTCCGACAGCGTTTGGTGCTTGCCGATGGCGATGTCCGCGAGCCGGCCTGGGGGCCGTACCGCGCGCGCCGCTGATCCCACTTGCGGTCGCGGCCACGCCGCGAACGAAAGGTTGTCCCAGTCGTCCCACCCATCGTTCACCAGCTCAGACGAGGAAGCGCAATGAACACCACGAGTCGTGTCCTGCTGGCCGCGCTGCTGTGCACCGCAGCGGTCGCCTGCTCCAAGAAGGTCAAGGAAGTCCCGCCGCCCGTGACCGCGACCCCCGATACCCCCGTCACCCAGCCCGCCGACACCGCCGGCGTCTACGGTCCCGCGGACCTGGACACCGACGCGTGCCTGCGCAACCGGGTGATCTACTTCGACTTCGACATGGACAACGTCCGTCCGGAGTTCCAGGACGAGATGGCCTGCCACGCCAAGTACCTGCGCGACCGCCCGTCCTCGCGCATGACCCTGGAAGGCCATGCGGACGAGCGCGGCAGCCGCGAGTACAACATGGGCCTGGCCGAGCGCCGCGGCAACGCCGTGTCCTCCGCGATCCAGGCCAACGGCGGCTCCGGCACGCAGCAGACCGTCGTCAGCTATGGCGAGGAGCGCCCGGTGTGCACCGAGTCCGACGAGAGCTGCTGGCAGCGCAACCGCCGCGTCGAGATCGTCTACACGGTCCAGTAAGGCCGTCCCTGCGACAGGCACCGGTAAGGCAGCGGGCTTCCCGCTGCCTTACTCTTTTCCGGTCCAGTCCACGCTCCCGGGGCCTTCGATGAACGTCCGATCCTCTCTTTTCGCCGCCGCGATGCTGCTGGCGCTGGTGCCGGCCGCGGCGCAGGCGCAGCGGGCCAGCCTCGCCGAGCGCGTGGCCGCGCTGGAACAGCGCGCCGCCACCGACCAGGGCAACGTCGACCTGCTTCGGCAGGTGAACGCGCTCAAGGACGAAGTGCAGTCGCTGCGCGGCCAGCTGGAGGAACTGCAGCATGAGCTGCAGACCTGGCGCGAGAGCAGCCGCAACCAGTACCTCGACGTCGACGGCCGGCTGACCCGGCTGGAAGGCGGCACGCCGGCGACACTGCCGCCGACCTCCGCGCTGCCGCCGGACGACGAGCCGGCGCCCGTCGTGGCGGCATCCGCGGCACCCGCGGCGCCCGCCACGACGCCCGCTCCCGCGGCGGGCCCCGTCGGGGACGCCGAGCGCGCCGCCTACGGCGCCGCCTTCGACGTGCTCAAGGCCGGCCGCTACGACGAATCGGCGCGGCTGTTCCAGGACTTCCTGCGCCAGTTCCCGCAGGGCGGGCTCGTGCCCAACGCCCTGTACTGGCTGGGCGAGAGCTACTACGCCACCCAGAACTACGCGATGGCGCTGGACCAGTTCCGCTTCCTGCTGGAACGCTTCCCGGCCAACGACAAGGCGCCGGGCGCGCTGCTCAAGCTCGGCCTGGCGCAGTACGGCCTCGGGCAGCGGGCCGACGCGGAATCCACGCTCGCCGAGGTGGGGCGCCGCTACCCGGGCAGCGATGCGGCCCGCACCGCGAGCGACCGCCTGCGCGCCATGCAGCTCGGCTCGCTGCGCTAGCGCCGGTAAAATACGCCGATGAGCACCGTCGCCCCGCCAGCGGCCGCCGCCGACGGGACGGCGGACCGGCTCCGCATCACCGAGATCTTCCTGTCGCTGCAGGGCGAGGCGCGCGACGCCGGCTGGCCGACGGTGTTCGTGCGCCTGACCGGTTGCCCGCTGCGCTGCACCTATTGCGACACGGCCTACGCCTTCCATGGTGGCGCCTGGCGCAGCTTCGACGAGATCCTGGCCGAGGTCGCGCGCCACGGCGTGCGGCACGTGTGCGTCACCGGCGGCGAGCCGTTGGCGCAGAAGCGCTGCACCGGGCTGCTGCGGCGCCTGTGCGACGCCGGCTACGACGTCTCCCTGGAAACCTCGGGCGTGATCGACATCGGCGGCGTCGATCCGCGCGTGTCGCGGGTACTGGACATCAAGACGCCGGGCTCCGGCGAGTCGGCGCGCAACCTCTGGGACAACCTGCCGCTGCTCACCGCGCGCGACCAGGTGAAGTTCGTGGTCTGCGACCGTGCGGATTTCGAGTGGGCGTGCGCGGTGGTGCGCGAGCACGCGCTGCACGAGCGCTGCGACGTCCTGTTCTCGCCCAGCTTCGGCCAGCTGGACGGGCGCGCACTGGCGGACTGGATCGTGGCCGAGCGCCTGCCGGTGCGCTTCCAGCTGCAGCTGCACAAGCTGCTGTGGAACGACGAGCCCGGGCGCTAGGAGGCCAGCGGATGGATGCAAGCGCGAAGAACCCCGCGGTGGTGCTGGTCTCCGGCGGCATGGACTCGGCGGTGGTGGCCGCGATCGCGCGCGAGCTCGGGTTCTCGGTGCACGCGTTGAGCGTGCGTTACGGCCAGCGCCATACCTCGGAACTGGACGCGGCCGACCGCGTTGCGCGCACCGTGGGCGCGGTCGAGCACAAGGTCGTGGCGGTGGACCTGCGCAACATCGGCGGCTCCGCGCTGACCGCGGACATCGCCGTGCCGGACGACCGGGACGGACACGTCATCGGCGCGGAGATCCCGGTCACCTACGTGCCGGCCCGCAACACGATCATGCTGTCGCTCGCCCTGGGCTGGGCGGAGGTGATCGGCAGCTCGGACCTGTTCTGCGGGGTCAACGCCGTGGACTATTCCGGCTACCCGGACTGCCGGCCGGAATTCATCGAGGCCTTCGAGCGGCTGGCGAACGTGGCGACCAAGGCGGGCGTCGAGGGCGCCGGCTTCCGCGTGCACGCGCCGCTGCTGCGCCTGTCCAAGGCCGACATCGTCCGCGAGGGCCTGCGCCTGGGCGTGGATTTCTCGCAGACCGTCAGCTGCTACCAGGCCGATGCGGAAGGCCGCGCCTGCGGCCACTGCGACGCCTGCCGGCTGCGCGCCGAGGGCTTCGCCGCGGCCGGTGCCGCGGACCCAACCCGTTACCGGTAAAATCGGGATCCAGTCGTCTTCGTGGGCCGTTAGCTCAGTCGGTAGAGCATCGGACTTTTAATCCGCTGGTCGATGGTTCGAATCCATCACGGCCCACCATCCAGAGTCACCGCAAGCGCCAGCTGCCACGAGTTGTCACGCGGTGCGCGCCCGCGGAATGAAACGTGCAGCGCCTGCAGCACGGCTCGTCGGTGCTCACTCGCGCGGTACGTGGCTCATTTCCGGCTGGAAGCGCAGCAGTTCGCTGTCGATCCGCTCGACCAGGCCTTCCGGCAGCACGAGATCCGGCATGGTCGCGCCTTCGGAGAAAGTTTGCGCGGCCCGCATCAGCACGTATCGCGGCATCGTCCCGCCCGCCTGCAGCCGGTACCAGGACGCGCACCGGGCGCCTCGGCCCTTCGCGGCTTGCGCAATGATCTCCTCGAAACGCCGTTCCCGTCCCGGAAGCACGGAGTAGGTGACGAGCGACAGGTACGGTGCATCGTCCGGCAGCGGCTCTCCGCTGCTCGCCGCGTCGAGCCGCTCGTAAACCCCGTGGCTCACGAAGTCGGCGTGGGGAGTGACGTTGGCGGCGTTGTCCGCCGCATCGCCGCGCGGATCCAGCGGATGATCGAAGTCGTCCAGGTCGTGGCCGAAGGTGCCGTCCATGAACTGGCCGATGCGGTCTCCCAGCACGAACCTCCAGCCGTACCACGTCCATGGGTCGCCGTGCTCCGCGTGCCAGGCGATATGGCGCATGTATCCGGCCGTGAATTCCGCCGCATGGTCCGGCTTCGGCTCCAGCACGACCATGCGTGCGAACCGGCCGGGCGACTGTTGGGCGAGGGTCCCGAATGGGATCAGCACCGACATGAGCAGGGTAAGCGCCGCCAGCGTCTTTCGCATGGATGTGCGTCCTCCGATGGTGGACCATGCAGTTTCGGCGGGCTCGATGGCCCCTGCAAGGCGCCACGCACGGCATTGTCGCAGGGGCCAATGGCGCTTGCGCCCGGCTCGCGGTGCGATGGAACGCGGCCCTGTCACCGCAGGTAGGGAAAAGCCGGCCGATTGGCCCCTTCACGGGCGTGCTGGCCCTTGCCATGCGCGCGCCGAGCAAGTTTGATGGGGCCATCTCCGGATCAGGGAAAAACGCTTGAACGCGATTCGCATCGGGCAATCACGGTGGACCCTGGCCGCGCCGGGCGCGGCTTCGACCGCGGCTGCGGCTGCCGCGGTTG
>DASWQG010000193.1:0-5767 GCA_036403775.1 Luteimonas sp. | reverse complement strand
CGCGAGATCGACGCGATCCAGGCGCGGTGCCGGCGGGCCGGCGCCCTGCCGGCGTCCGCTACAGCAGCGGCGCCTGCATCGGAGCGATCTCCGCCTCGCCCCGCACGATCTTCTTGAACTCCGCGCGCGACACCGAGACGTAGCGCTCGTTGCCGCCGATCTCCACCTGTGGCCCCGCCTGCAGCGCGCGGCCCTTCTCGTCCACGCGCACGGTCATGGTCGCCTTGCTGCCGCTGTGGCAGATGGTCTTGATCTCCTCCAGCTCGTCGGCCCAGGCCAGCAGGTACTGGCTGCCCTCGAACAGCTCGCCGCGGAAATCGGTGCGCAGCCCGTAGCAGAGCACCGGGATCCGCAGCGCATCCACCACCTCGGTGAGCTGCCACACCTGCGCCTTGGTCAGGAACTGCGCCTCGTCCACCAGCACGCAGTGCAGGGGCCCGTGGTGCTCCACGCTGGCGCGGACCATGCGCTCCAGGTCGTCGTCGCGGCCGAACGGCGTGCCGTCGGCGCGCAGGCCGATGCGCGAGGCGACCGTGCCGCTGCCGTCGCGGTGGTCGAGCCGCGGCGTCAGGATCGCCACGCGCATGCCGCGCTCGCGGTAGTTGTGCGCCGACTGCAGCAGCGTCGTGGTCTTCCCGGCGTTCATCGCCGAGTAGTAGAAGTAGAGCTTGGCCATCGGCGGATTCTAGCCGCCGCGACGGCCCGCGACGCGGGCCGTTCAGTCGCCGGGACGGGACGCCGGCGCGGCGGGCAGCTGCTCCACGTCGCCGACATCGACCCGACCCTGGTAGTGCTGCTCGAAGATCCGGTCGCGCAGCTCCAGGTACTGCTCGGGCTTCCAGAAGGTTTCCGAGTAGTAGAGCTCGGGGTCCAGTCCGTTGCTCATCCACAGCGGGCCGGCCGCGGCGTTGTAGCCGAGCAGGCCGCCGGTGCCGCGCCGCAGCTCGCGGCGCATGACCGCGCCCAGCCGCTGCAGTGCCGCCTTGTCGCCGTATTCCTGCTCCATGCCCGGCGCCTGCTCGCGCGCCCGCGCCTGCTGGGCCGCATCCAGGTGCTGCCAGTAGTACAGCTTGAGCAGCGAGAACTCGCGCTGCCCGCGCTCGGCCGCCAGCGCCATCCAGAGGAAGCCCTGCACGGGATCCTTCGCCACGCCCTCGCCGTTCCAGTACATCTCGCCCAGGCGCGCCTGCGAGGGCTTGTCACCGTAGAACGCGGCGCGACGGTACTCCTTCGCCGCCGAGGCCGGGTTCTTGCGCTTGTCCAGTTCGACGCCGCGCAGGCGGTAGTCCATGTCCGGGTGCGCGGCCAGGAAGCCGTCGGTCAGCAACTGCTCCGGGATGTGGTAGATGCGCGGCGGCGCGTGGGCGGCCTCGCCGTCGGCGCGCGCCGGCGGCGGCGCCAGGGCCAGTGCAAGTGCCAGCCCGGTCAACCCCGGTGCCAGGAATCCCGTCGCACGCATGTCGCTTCCTCCCTGCAAGCATGGACTGTAGCGCGCATGGCCGGCGGTGACCGTTTTTCATCGCGCACCGCGACCGCTAGACTGCACGCCCGGGACGAACAGCGACCATGCACGGCCTCAATCCCCCACAACGCGAGGCGGTGCTGCATGCGGACGGCCCCTTGCTGGTGCTGGCCGGCGCCGGCAGCGGCAAGACCCGCGTCATCGTGGAGAAGATCGCGCACCTGGTCGGGACCGGGCGCTTCCCGGCGAAGCGCATCGCCGCGATCACCTTCACCAACAAGTCCGCGCGCGAGATGAAGGAGCGCGTGGCGAAGCGGCTGAAGGGCGACGCCGCCGAGGGCCTCACCGTCTGCACCTTCCACGCGCTGGGCCTGCGGATCCTGCAGGTCGAGCACGCGAAACTGGGGCTGCGCCGGGGCTTCTCGATCTTCGACGCCGAGGACAGCGCCGCGCAGTTCAAGGACCTGCTGCCGCCCGGCAGCAAGCCCGACGCGATCGAGGCGGCCAAGCAGCTGGTGTCGCGGGCCAAGAACGCCGGCCTGTCGCCGGAGGAAGCCGCCGCGGCCGCGACCAGCGTCCGCGAACGCGAGGCCGCGGCCCTGTACAAGCGCTACCAGCAGCGCCTGGCCGCCTTCAACGCGGTGGACTTCGACGACCTGATCCGGCTGCCGGTGCAGCTGCTGGAATCGGACGCCGAGTGCATCGCCGCCTGGCGCGAGCGCATCGGCTACCTGCTGGTGGACGAGTGCCAGGACACCAACGACGCCCAGTACCGGCTGCTGAAGGCGCTGGCCGGCGAGCGCGGCCTGTTCACCTGCGTGGGCGACGACGACCAGTCCATCTACGCCTGGCGTGGCGCCAACCCGGACAACCTGCTGCAGCTCGCGGTGGACTACCCGGGGCTGCGCGTGGTCAAGCTGGAGCAGAACTACCGCTGCTCCAACCGCGTGCTGCGCGCGGCCAACGCGCTGATCGCCAACAATCCGCACGAGCATCCGAAGACGCTGTGGAGCCGCAACGCCGACGGCGAGCGCATCCGCGTCTGGGAATGCCGCGACGCCGCGCACGAGGCGGAGAAGGTCGCGGCCGAGATCCAGTTCCAGGCGCAGAAGCACGGCGCCCCATGGAGCGAGTTCTGCATCCTGTTCCGCGGCAACCACCAGTCGCGCGCGCTGGAGAAGGCGCTGCAGCTGCTGCGCGTGCCCTACCACCTCACCGGCGGCACCGCGTTCCTGGACCGCGGCGAGGTCAAGGACGCGATGGCCTGGCTGCGGCTGGTCGCCAACCCCGACGACGACGCCGCGTTCCTGCGCGCCGTGGCCTCGCCGTCGCGCGGCGTCGGCGGCACCACGCTGGCGAAGCTGGCGGAACTCGCGCAGCACGCGCACCTGCCGCTGGCGCGGGCGGCCGATTCGATCGCGCTGCTGAAGCAGCTGCCGGCGCGCGCGGGCAACGCGCTGCAGGAATTCGCCGCGATCGTCCGCGGCCTGCGCGCCGACGCCGCGCGCCTGCCGCCGGCCGAGCTCGTGCGCAGGCTCAACGAGCGCAGCGGCCTGCTCGCGCAGCTGCGCACGCAGTGCAAGGATGAAGCCCAGTTCCAGGCGCGCCGCCGCAACCTCGACGAGCTCGCCGACTGGTTCGACGGCAGTCATGCCAATAGGAGCAGCAATGCCGGCCCGGGCGAGCTCGCGGCGGCGCTGGCCCTGCTGTCGCACGCCGACAAGGGCGACGCCGGCAACCAGGTGCGGCTGATGAGCCTGCACGCGGCCAAGGGCCTGGAGTTCCGCTTCGTGTTCATCGTCGGCGTCGAGGACGGCAACCTGCCGCACGAGGCCAGCCTCGAGGAAGGCCGCCTGGACGAGGAGCGGCGCCTGCTCTACGTCGGCATCACCCGCGCCAAGGAGGCCCTTTGGCTGTCGCACGCGCGGCAGGCGCAGCGCTGGGGCGAGAAGCTGCGGCTGGCGCCGAGCCGCTTCCTCGACGAGCTGCCGGCGTCCGAACTGCAGCGCGACGGCGCCGATCCGGTGGCGGACGCGGAGCGCAAGGCCGAGCGCGCGAGCGCCGGGTTCGCGGCGATCCGGGAACTGCTCGGCGGCTGACGGACGCTCGAACCGGCCCAGGGTCGGCGGCCGCGTCATGAGCCGGCCGTGGGTCGGCTCTACAATCGCGACAGCTTTCCTTCGAGGACCGTCCATGCGTGCCCTTTCCGTCCTGACCCTGCTGGCCGCGACCCTGCTCGGCGGCTGCGTGTCCGTCGCCACCCATGGCGCGCCACCGGCCAGCGCCGGCCCGGCCCCCGACGACAGCCTCAACGCGACGGTCTGGTACCAGACCTCGCTCGAGCGCGACCTGATCACCCGCGAGGTCTACCGCGCCGCCGGCGAGCTTCTGGACGCGGCGCTGGCCGACCCGTCCTGGGACGCGCTGCCGCGCGAGGACCGCGACAACGACCCCGCGGCGCTGCCGCCGGCGATCATCGTGGACGTGGACGAGACGGTCCTCGACAACTCCCCGCACCAGGTGCGGATGATCCGCAGCGGCGGCAGCTTCAGCGAAGGCAGCTGGGACGCCTGGGTCGAGCAGCGCGCGGCCACCCCGCTGCCCGGGGCGGTGGAGTTCCTCGGAGAAGCCGCGCGCCGCGGCGTCACCGTCTACTACGTCAGCAACCGGACCGTGGCCCAGGGCGTGGCCACCGTGGACAACCTGCGCGCCGCCGGCTTTCCGATCGCCAGCGCCGACCAGTTCCTGGGCAAGGGCACCGTGGTCGAGGGTTGCGCCGGCACCGGGTCGGACAAGGGCTGCCGGCGGGAACTGGTCGGCCGGAGCCACCGGGTGCTGATGCAGTTCGGCGACCAGGTCGGCGACCTGGTGGACATCGCCAGCAACACCCGGGCCGGCCGCGCCGCCGCCGTGGCGCCCTATGCCGGCTGGATCGGCGAGCGCTGGTGGGTCCTGCCCAATCCGGTCTACGGCTCCTGGGAGCCGGCCCTGTTCGACAACGACTGGTCGCTCAGCGAAGGCCAGCGCCGCGCCGCCAAGCAGGCCGCGCTGGACGCGAAGCAGTAGTCAAATCAATTGGTTATGGAAGATAAATTCAGGTATTGCATCAGCTTCGCGGCCGGGTTAGCCTGCTCCCGTCCGGCCTTCGCCGGAGCCATGCCACAACTGACTGTCCTCCGGCCCGGCCGGACTTGAAGGAGGCCACCGGCCTCCTTTTCTTTGGCAGGATGCAGGTCGCGCCTGCGAGGAGGGGCGCCTCCCGCATGCGCCGATCCGTCTCCAGATTCCCCTTCCTGTTCGCCCTCGTGCTCGCCTGCGCCGGCCTGCTGGCAGCGTGCGGGCCGGGGCCGGAGGAGGGCCCGGAGCCGAAGGCGCCCAAGCCGCTGGCCGCGACCAAACCCGCCCAGGCGGTGCGCCAGCTCACCGCGCACCTGCGCGCCAACGACTTCGAAGCCTTCACCCGCGAGGCGGTGCCGCCGGAACTGCACGTCCGCCTGCAGGCCGCCTGGCGCGAGGGCCGCACGCGCTGGCCGCTGGACGAGCTGCCCTTCGGCCGCAAGCTGCCGGCGATGCTTGGCGCGCTGGCCCGGCCGGGCTCGGAAGCGCGCCTGCAAGCCATCTTCGACCGCCAGTTCGCCGGCGCCGAGCGCGAGCTGCACAACACCGCCGCCTCGCTCGGCCTGTTCGGCGCGCAGTACATCGCCCACGACCCGACCTACAGCGAGGACGAGAAGCAGCACTACACGCAGCTCGTCGCCGCCGCGAGCGCCTGGGGCACGCGGGCGCCGCTGGCCGACCGGCAGCGGGCGAAGCAGTCGATCGGCCAGCTGGCCGGCGCCGCGCGCCGCACCGGGCTGGCCTCGGAAGCGGACTTCGCCAAGGCCGGCATGGCCGCCAGCCTGCGCAAGATGGGCGGCTTCTCCGCCGCGGTGAAGCGGGTACTGGCGCGCTACGGGCTGGACGTGGATGCGGGGCTCGGCACGCTGGACGCGACGCTGCAGCAGCAGACCGGCGACCAGGCACGGGTGCGGATGCGCTACCGGTTCGCCGGCCAGGACATCGACACCGTGGTCTCGCTGCGGCGGATCGACGGGCGCTGGTACCTCGAGGACTACCTGCGCCACGCCGAGGATGCCCTCGGGGCGCCGGCCGAAGGCGCGGACGCCGCCGGCGGTGCCGCGCCTCCGGTGCCGGCGGCGGTGCCGGCGGGAGCCGCTCGGCGATAATGCCGCCGATGCCCACGCAACCGACCCTGCCGTTCGGGGACCTGCCCGAGCCGCCGCCGGCCGCTGGCCCCGAGCCCTC
>DASWQG010000192.1:0-2762 GCA_036403775.1 Luteimonas sp. | reverse complement strand
TAGGCGAGGCGTCGTCGCCGGGCAGCGTGCGCGCAAAAGAAAAGGCCGCGACGGGCGCGGCCTTTTCCGGTTGACGCGGCGGCGGGTCGCTTACGCGAGGCCGGCCTGCTTCATGACCTCGGCGGCGAAGTCGTCGGCCTGCTTCTCGATGCCTTCGCCCACGGCCAGGCGCACGAACGAGAGCACCTCGGCGCCGCCGGCGGCCTTGAGCGCGGCCTCGACGGTCTGGTTGGTGTCCAGCACGTAGGGCTGGCCGGTGAGGCTGATCTCGGCGAGGGTCTTGGCGATCTTGCCCGAGACCATCTTCTCCAGGATCTCGGCGGGCTTGCCCGAGTCCTTCACCTGCGCCAGCGCGATTTCCTTCTCGCGGGCGACGAAGTCGGCCGGGACGTGCGCGGGCGAAATGTACGGCGGGTTCATCGCGGCGATGTGCATCGCCAGGCCGCGGGCCAGCTCTTCATTGCCGCCCTTGACCTCGACGAGCACGCCGATGCGGCCGCCGTGGACGTAGGCGCCGATGGTGTTGGCGCTGTCCACGCGCGACAGGCGGCGCACCTGCACGTTCTCGCCGACCTTGGCGATCAGGTGCGAGCGGGCTTCCTCGACGGTCTCGCCGGAGGCCAGCTTCGCGGCCTTGAGCGCTTCGGCGTCTTCCGCGCCGCTGTCGAGCGCGACCTTGGCCACTTCCTCGGTGAAGGCCAGGAAGTTCGCGTCCTTGGCGACGAAGTCGGTCTCGGAGTTGATCTCGACCAGCACGGCCTTGCCCGGCGCCTGCGCCATCGCGATGCGGCCCTCGGCGGCGATGCGGCTGGCCTTCTTGTCGGCCTTGGCCAGGCCGGTCTTGCGCAGCCAGTCGGCGGCGGCCTGGATGTCGCCGTCGTTCTCGGTGAGCGCCTTCTTGCACTCCATCATGCCGGCGCCGGTGCGCTCGCGCAGTTCCTTGACCAGCGATGCGGTGATTTCTGCCATGGGGGTTACCTCGGGGAATTCGTGAATTGGCGAAGCGGCTTATTCGGCGGCGTCGGCGGCCGGGGCCTCTTCGGCGGCGGGAGCGGCGTCGTCGGCCTTGGCGGCGGCCTTCTTCGCCGGCGCCTTGCGGGCGCCCCGGCGCGCGGCCTTGTCGCCTTCGCCGCCCTCGGCGAACTCGTCCTCGCGGACGCTGGCGGCCTGCGGCGCGGCGGCCTTGCCTTCCAGCACGGCGTCGGCGGCGGCGCGGGCGTACAGCTGCACGGCGCGGATCGCGTCGTCGTTGCCCGGGATCGCGTAGTCGACCAGGGCCGGATCGGAGTGGGTGTCGACGACGGCGATGACCGGGATGCCGAGCTTCTTGGCTTCCTTGATCGCGATGTCCTCGTGGCCGATGTCGATGACGAACAGCGCGTCGGGCAGGCGGTTCATGTCCTTGATGCCGCCCAGCGAGGCCAGCAGCTTGTCGCGCTCGCGGCGCAGGCCCAGCACCTCGTGCTTGACCAGCTTCTCGAAGGTGCCGTCGGTCTCGGCGGCCTCCAGCTCCTTGAGGCGGCCGACCGACTTCTTCACGGTGGCGAAGTTGGTCAGGGTGCCGCCCAGCCAGCGCTGGGTCATGTACGGCATGCCGCAGCGCTCGGCCTCTTCCTTGACGGCGTCGCGCGCGGAGCGCTTGGTGCCGACGAACAGGATCATGCCGCGCTTCTGGGCGATGCCCGAGATGAAGTTCATCGCGTCGTTGAACAGCGGAACCGTCTTCTCGAGGTTGATGATGTGGATCTTGCCGCGGGCGCCGAAGATGTACGGGCCCATCTTGGGATTCCAGTAGCGGGTCTGGTGGCCGAAGTGCACGCCGGCTTCCAGCATCTGGCGCATGGTGATCTGGGGCATTGGATTCATTCCTGGACGTGGAATTGCGCACGGCCCGCCTGGGCGCGCGTCGACAACTCCGGGGTTGGGGCCTCCCTGCCGTCACTGCCTCCGAACCCGCTTGCGCGGGCACCCCGGAGCAGGGATTGCCGACAGGTGTGGATTTGCCTGCTTCCGCGGGGAAGCTGCGCCCGGCATGGGCGGCCTGGCGGGCCTGGGGCCCGGGTCAGCCTCGGAATTGTAGCCGGTTCAGCCGTTTACGGGCAAGTCGGGCCCGGGCGGGGCCGGAAGGGGGGTCGCGGATGGGCGATAATGGCCGGATGACCATGATCGTCCCCAAGACCCCCGCCGAGATCGAGAAGATGCGCGTCGCCGGCCGCCTGGCCGCCGAGGTGCTGCAGGTGGTCGCCCCGCATGTGAAGCCGGGGGTCACCACCGAGGAGCTGGACCGGATCTGCCACGACCACATCGTCAACGTGCAGGGGGCGATCCCGGCCAACGTCGGCTACCGGGGCTACCCGAAGACGGTCTGCACCTCGGTCAACAACGTGATCTGCCACGGCATCCCCAGCGAGGCCAAGGTGCTGAAGGATGGCGACATCGTCAACATCGACGTCACCGTGATCAAGGACGGCTGGCACGGCGACACCAGCCGCATGTACTACGTCGGCACCCCGTCGGTCATGGCGCGGCGCCTGGTCGAGGTGACGCGCGAGGCGATGTTCCGCGGCATCCGCGCGGTGAGGCCCGGCGCGACCCTGGGCGACGTCGGCCACGCGATCCAGTCCTACGCCGAGTCCGAGCGCTTCAGCGTGGTCCGCGAGTACTGCGGCCACGGCATCGGCAAGGTCTACCACGACGAGCCGCAGGTGCTGCACTACGGCCGGCCGGGCCAGGGCGTGGTGCTGCGCGAGGGCATGACCTTC